>CAZXRS010000123.1:0-6595 GCA_964642635.1 uncultured Bifidobacterium sp.
ATTTCAATCGCGCGACCAACTCACCGATGATGCCGCGACGGAAAGCGAGCACGCAGATCACAAAGATCAAACCGGTCACCATCGCGACCGACTCGCCGAGCGTGTTAAACCAGTCGATATTCGTCAGAGTCGCAATCCAGCCACCGACGTCACCCAGCTTATTCTCGAGCGCAATAATGATCACCGCTCCCAGCACCGGACCCATCAAGGTACCCATGCCGCCGACCAGCGTCATGAGAACGACGAGCCCTGACATCGACCAGTGCACATCGGTCAGCGTAGCGAAACCTAATACCACGGCCTTAAGCGAACCGGCCAGACCCGCCAGCGCCGCTGACAGCACGAAAGCCAGCAACTTGTAGCGCTCGACGTCGTAACCGAGCGAGGTGGCGCGCGGCTCATTCTCGCGAACAGCTTTAAGCACCTGCCCGAATGGCGAATGAACGATGCGCACTATCAGCGCGAACGCCGCGACGACGATTGCCAGCGTCACGTAGTACATCGTCAAATCCTTGCCGAGGTCGATCATGCCGAGCAAACGCCCGCGCGGAACACCCTGCAAACCATCTTCGCCGCCAGTGAACGGCGTCTGTAGAAACACGAAGAACAGCATCTGCGCGAGTGCCAGTGTGATCATCGTGAAATAAATACCCTGCCGCCGGATCGCGAGACTACCCATCACCCAACCGATCAATGCAGCAACACCGGTGCCGACAGCGATGCCGAGTTCAAACGGTAGACCCCAGACTTTCAGACTATGGCCAGCGATGTAACCGGCGCCACCGAAGAAAGCTGCGTGCCCGAACGACAGCAAACCGGTGAAACCGATCAGCAGATTAAATGCGCACGCGAACAGTGCGAAGCACAGAATCTTCATCAGCAGCACCGGGTACAAGCCGAAGGGTGCCACCAGTGCAGCCAGCAGTACGGCTGCATACGTCAGTCGTCTGATCATCGCCGACTCCTTATTTTTCACGACCGAACAAGCCGGCAGGACGGACCAGCAGCACGATCGCCATAATGATGAATACCACCGTCGATGACAGTTCCGGATAGAACACCTTAGTCAGCCCCTCGATGACACCGAGCGTGAGACCCGTGACGATAGAGCCCAGGATAGAGCCCATACCACCGATGACGACCACAGCAAAAATGGTGACGATCAGGTTCGAGCCCATCAGTGGTGATACCTGCAGCACCGGCGCGGCGAGTACGCCCGCAAAACCCGCCAGTGCTACGCCGAAGCCATAGGTCAGCGTGACCATCAGCGGTACGTTAATCCCGAAGGCTTCGACCATCTTTGGATTTTCTGTACCCGCACGCAGATAGGCACCAAGACGCGTTTTTTCGATCACGAACCAGGTCGCCAGGCAAACGGTCAGCGAGGCTGCCACGACCCACGCGCGGTAATTCGGCAGGATCATGAAGCCCAGATCGGTGGCACCCGCCAGCTGTGCCGGTACCGCGAAGGGTTGTCCGGACACGCCATAGAACGAGCGAAACACACCTTCGATGATCAGCGTGATACCGAACGTCAGCAACAGACCGTACAAATGATCCAACTGGTAGAGCCAGCGCAGCATCGTTTTTTCTATCACGATACCGAACACAGCAACCAGCATCGGCGCGATCACCAACATCGCCCAGTAACTGACACCGAAGTACTGCAGTCCCATCCATGCGAGGAAAGCGCCCATCATGTATAGAGCACCGTGCGCAAAATTAATCACATTGAGCAGACCGAAGATCACGGCAAGACCGAGCGACAGCATCGCATAGAACGAACCATTCACCAGTCCCAGCAGCAGCTGACCCATCAACGCGGATAGCGGGAAGCCGAAGATTTCCATGTCAGACCCCCAGCAATTCGTTGAGTACGGACATCTTCGCGTTTAGCTGCGACGACGTGAACTGCTCGACGATAGTGCCATGCTCAACGACATAGAAGCGATCGGCCAGCGGTGCCGCGAAGCGAAAATTCTGCTCGACCATCACGATGGTGTAGCCCTTCGACTTGAGCGTCATGATCATGCGTACAAGTGCCTGAACGATGACGGGCGCCAGACCCTCGGAAATTTCGTCCAGCAAGAGCAGTTTCGCGCCGGTACGCAGGATGCGCGCGACGGCCAGCATCTGCTGCTCACCACCCGACAGTCGCGTGCCCTGGCTGTGACGGCGCTCCTCGAGGTTCGGAAACATCTGGTAGATCTCATCGATCGTCATGCCGCCTTCGGTCAACACCGGCGGCAGCAGCAGATTTTCTTCAGCAGACAACGACGAGAAGATCGCACGCTCTTCCGGGCAATAACCGACACCGAGATGCGCGATACGATGCGTAGGCAGGTTGATCGATTCAACGCCATCGATCTTGACCGAGCCACTACGCCTGCCAGTCAGCCCCATGATGGCGCGCAGCGTGGTGGTACGGCCAGCACCATTACGTCCCAGCAGCGTCACGACCTCGCCCTGCTCGACGCTGAAATTCATGTCATGCAGGATATGCGATTCACCGTACCACGCGTGCAGACCCTGGATATCAAGCGCCTTGGTCATCCGTGCGCTCCTTCGAGTTCGGTGGCGCTACCCATATAGGCCTCAAGCACCTGAGGATCACGTGAGACAGTGGCGTAATCTCCCTCAGCCAGAATAGCGCCACGCTGCAGCACCGAGATGCGATCGCAGATGCCTGACACTACACTCATGTTGTGCTCGACCATCAGGATGGTGCGGCCCTTGGCCACTTTTTTAATGAGCTCAGTGACGCGCGCGACATCCTCGTGCCCCATGCCCTGAGTCGGCTCATCAAGCAGCATGAGTTCCGGATCCATCGCCAGCGTGGTAGCGATCTCGAGCGCGCGCTTGCGGCCATACGGCAAATCTACCGTCACACTATCCGCGAAGTCGCGTAGACCTACCTTATCCAGCAGTTGCAGTGCACGCTCGTTTAACTGCTCAAGGGACTTTTCGCTCTTCCAGAAATGCAAGGACGTACCGAGCTTTCTTTGCAGGCCGATACGCACGTTCTCCAGTACAGTGAGGTGCGGAAACACCGCTGAAATCTGGAACGAACGGATGATGCCCATGCGCGCGACCTGCGCCGGACGCAGCATCGTGATGTCATGGCCATTGAAGAGAATCTGGCCCGAACTCGGCACCAGAAATTTAGTCAGCAGGTTAAAGCAGGTCGTCTTGCCGGCACCGTTTGGTCCGATCAATGCGTGGATGTGGCCGCGTTGAACCTGCAGGTCCACTCCGTTCACCGCGACGAAGCCTTTGAACTCCCGCGTCAGTTTGCGGGTCTCGAGAATGATGTCAGCCATTGCCTTTGGTTTTCATTGTTGTAATTCCCGCGCACGCTCGGCGCTTTTTGGCCGCCACCGAGCACAGCCCCAAACTTATTCGATTTTGATCAAAAAACAAAATGAATTATTTAATAGGCAAGCGGATCACGGCGCTCATGCGTCATGCCCAACCCTCAGAGACAGGCCGTGGCGGCGTCATGCGCCCGCGGTTTGAATCGGATCTGGCTGCGGTGACTCAGGCCGAAAAACACGCGACCCGTGCGCGAACGCACGGCTTTGTGTATTCTGGCGTTGAGCTATCTCCAAGCGTGCCAGACAAAAAGCGAGATCACCATGAATTCCCTCTTCGGCGATATCAGCAACATCATTAGCCTCTCGATTACGCCGGCCTTCCTGATACTGGCCGTCTTGGTGCAGTTACGCGTACTGAACAACCGGCTGGAGCGCATCGGCAGTCGCCAGGAAACGTTGGAACTGAGACTTTCCGGCGGCGCTGGCACCCGCGAAATCATGCGTCATGAACTCGGTGTGCTGTACCGTCGTGCCGACGTTATCCATCGCGCAGTCAGCTTCTCTTCCGTCAGCATGGTCAGCATTTGCGCGGTGGTGGTCGCCCTGTTTGCGGACGACGCCTTCGGATTGAACCTCGCATCGCTGGTTGCTTTTTTGTTCGTCTCCGCCATGCTGATGCTCATCTGCAGCTTCAGCCTGTTCCTACATGAGATTTTTATCGCCAGCCATTCAATGCCGAGTACTGCGCTGCTGACAGCGCGTCAGCAAGACGTTCCGCGCTAATGCGTTCAGGCGGGAAGCACGTCTTCAGGTAGCCAGAAGCGCGAGCTCATCTCTTCGAGTCCCACCGAGGCTAATACCTCGCGCAGCCGGCGCGCCGCCTTCTGACGAGGCAGATCCTTATAGCTGGCGATGATCAGCTCATTTTTCATCGAATGCTCCCAACCTACTAGCTCAGTCACGTTCAACTGGTAACCATGCGCCTCGAGCTGCAGGCAGCGTAAGACATTGGTCAGGTGACTGCCAAATTCCCGGGTATGGATGGGATGACGCCAGATTTCAGTCAGCACATCACGTGCGAGCATCTTTCCTTTCAGTCGACGCAGGCTTGCAGCAACCTCAGCCTGGCAGCAGGGCACCAACACGATGAAGCGCGCTTGCTTTTTCAGAGCGAAACTAATCGCATCGTCGGTGGCCGTATCGCACGCGTGCAGCGCGGTCACGATATCAACGGACTCGGGCAGTGCCGGCGAGGTGATGGATTCCGCCACAGACAGCCCGTGAAATCGCATCCGTGAAAACTCCAGCTGCGCGGCCAGTTCACGCGCGCGAAGGACGAGCTCTTCGCGAGTCTCGATGCCATGAATCACTGCACCATTGTCACGATCTTTGAAAAACAGGTCGTAGAGAATAAAACCAAGATATGATTTTCCAGCGCCGTGATCTACCAGCGATATCGCTCGGCCTTCGTCATCCAGTTGCTTGAGCAAAGGTTCGATGAACTGAAACAGGTGATACACCTGCTTAAGCTTGCGGCGGCTGTCCTGATTCATCTTCCCGTCGCGCGTAAGAATGTGCAGTGCCTTCAGCAACTCTATGGATTGCCCTGCCCTGATGTCTGGTTCTGCCATGGTGAAACGATCTCCTGCTACAAGGTCGCCATGGTAACTCAGCATGGCAACTGACCTGCATTCAAGCAAGCTAAAGAATTTTCATTGGGTGCTGTAGTTCTTACCCGGCGCACGATCACAAAGCCTGTAGATCCTGGCCCGAACTAGCAGGCACAGTCGCTGCTTAATCCTCCATCGCGCCAAACCATCGGCTATCACAGACCGTGCTTCAGCATGGCAAGTCTGCATCTCAGGGAGTTTCATTACTCAAACAGAGGATGACCCATGAAAGTTCGTAACTCGCGCTTATTCACCCCGTGGTGGATTGCCGCACTCTCCATGCTCGTGATTGCCGGCTGCGGCAGTGACAGCAACCCGATCCGCCAAACCGCGGCCAGCATCAATCAGGTGAATTCGATCAACAGCAAGGTTCCGAGCAATGTGTTCTCGGCGACGCTGACGGGCACGGAAGAGGTACCTTCCGTCAACTCAGCAGCCACCGGCACCGGCGTGGTTGTGGTCGATCCGACGACCCGCGCGATGAAGGCCACGATCGTCACCGCCGACATCTCAGGCACGGTGGCGTATATCCACATCGCACCCCGGGGCGTGGCTGGTCCAGTGGAATTACCACTCACCGAAAGTGCAACAGGCTCCGGCGTCTGGACAGTAACGGCGACGCTGACCGCCGATCAGCTAACGCAGCTTCAGAGTGGCAACTACTATTTCAACGTTCGCTCGGCGGCATTCCCAGACGGCGAGATACGCGGTCAGATCACGGCGTCATTGCCTCAAAGCGGAACCGCTATTAATGCTGGCACTTCGCTAACTGACACAACGTCGAGTACCAGCGGAACCAGCACAACAACCATCAGCGGCACAAATGCGACCGGCACCGCAGCGGGCGGTTCGGGCACCAGTGGCACGACCGCGAACAATGCAACGAGCACAGTGGCCACTAGTAGCGCGACTCCGACAGCAGCATCCGTGCGCCCTGTGTTCTATACCAATGTGCTTTCAGGTGCACTGGTCGTACCGCCAACGTCCAGTACCGCGACCGGCACTGCGATCACGCTATTACGTCCGCGGGACAATACCCTGATTTCTGTGATTGTCACGAATGGCATCACGGGCACGGGCGGTAGTTTGCGACAGGCGACATCGTCAGCGATTGGTCCGCTCGTCGCTGCACTGAACGAAGTGACTCCGACGTCGGGCATCTGGACCTCGCAGGTTACGCTGACCAACGAGCAGGTCACTGCGCTGAATGCGGGGAACCTCTACTATGAAGTCACCTCGGCCGCATTCCCTGCGGGTGAAATTCGCGGGCAGGTAGTCAAGACCACTGGTACGACCACCGTAGCAACGACGGGTGCATCGGCCGGCGGTACAGTCACGTCGACTGAATCGGGCACAACGAGCGCTGTCACCACCACGCCCTCCACCCTGACCGGTACTGTGACAGCTCCGGCAACATCGACTAGCTCCACCACCACAGGTGCCGTGACGGCCTCACCCATAACAACGGGAACAACCACGGTTAACGGATCAGTGACGCCGAGTACGACCGGCTCGACCGTTGGCAGCGGTACTACACCCACAACCGGCGCGGCCACGGTGACTCCCACCACAACAAGCGCCGGCACGGGGTCAACGACACTGACAACAACG
>CAZXRS010000124.1:0-6517 GCA_964642635.1 uncultured Bifidobacterium sp.
CGCTGTGCTGGGCATGGCGGCGGCAGGCACTTGATGCGCCTCAGTCACCTCAAGCAATCCATTGACTGAAGGCAGGTGAAAATTTCATACGCGGCGCGATGATGTCTCTTCGATGTCATCAACAATGCATGTACGCATTCGGAACGATGCTCCGATTTTTCAAACGCTTTCGCTGGGAAAGACCTATCGCAGCGGTGCCGGCGATGTATACGCCTTGCGCGATATTGATCTTGAGATTTATGCCGGTGAATTCATCGTCCTCCTCGGCCCCTCGGGGAGTGGCAAGTCGACCTTGCTGAACATTCTGGGCGGACTAGACCGCCCCTCATCCGGCAGCGCGCATTTTATCGACCATGAACTCAATGGTGCCAGCGATGATGAGCTCACCCAGTACCGACGCGAGCATGTCGGCTTTGTGTTTCAGTTTTATAACCTCATACCCAGTCTAACGGTGCGAGAAAACGTCGAACTGGTGACCGATATCGCCGAGCATCCCATGCCTGCCGTCGAGGCCCTGCAGCGGGTGGGCCTGGGCGAGCGGCTGGATCATTTTCCCGCCCAGCTATCGGGCGGTGAGCAGCAGCGCGTGGCGATTGCGCGCGCCATTGTGAAGCGTCCTGAAGTCCTGTTGTGTGACGAACCGACCGGCGCCCTGGACTATCAGACTGGAAAGCGCGTGCTTGAAGTCATCGAGCAGATCAACCGCGAGCTCGGCACCACGACGATCGTGATCACACACAATGCAGCCATTGCTGCCATGGCCGATCGCGTGCTGTATCTCGGTGACGGGCGCTTGCAGCGGATCGAAGTGAACCAGCGCAAAGTCACTCCGGCGGAGCTGTCCTGGTAATGACCGCCATGCAGCGACACTAATGGCTGAATCACCATGAAAGCGCTCGACCGCAAGCTCCTGCGCGATCTCGTCCTGCTGTGGAGCCAGGCGCTGACGCTGGCGCTGGTGGTCGCAGCGGCAGTAGCAGGCTTCATTACCACCTATAGTGCCTATGACTCTCTGCAGTTTTCACGGGACCGCTACTACACACAGGCACAGTTCGCCGACCTATTCGCCGATCTGAAGCGCGCGCCCGACCGCATCGTGCAGCAAGTGGCGCAACTACCGGGCATCGCACGGGTCGAGGCTACCGTCGTGCGTGATGTGCAGATAGCGATTCCCGGAGTCACCGACCCCATCATCGGCAAACTGATCGGCATCGACCCGCAGCATCCGCCGCAGATCAACCGCGTGTTCTTGCGCAGCGGCCGCATGCTAGAAGGACGTGTCGGGAGTCGCCTCGATGTGCTGGTGTCAGAGGCTTTTGCCACTGCTCGTGGCATACAGCCCGGCGATCAGCTGAGTGCGCTCATCAATGGAAAGCGAGAAAAGCTGGTAGTTGCCGGTATCGCACTATCACCCGAGTTCATTTTCGCAGGCTTTTCCGGCGCACCCGACTTAAAAGGCTTCGGCGTTTTCTGGCTTGATCAAAAGGCGCTGGCCAGTGCCTATGAGATGGACGGCGCATTTAATCATCTGAATGTGCGACTCGCGCCGCAGGCGAGCATCGATGCCACGCTGGCCGGTATCGACCGAGTGCTGCAGCCTTGGGGAGGCATACGTGCCTATGGGCGCGACGATCAGATGTCTCACACCCGTGTCGAGTCCGAGATCAAAGAACAACGCGTACTCGGCACGATACTGCCGACCATTTTTCTAGCGATCGCGGCCTTCCTGCTGAATGTGGTGCTGGGTCGGCAAATCCTGCTGCAGCGAGAACAAATCGCGGCGCTAAAAGCGCTTGGGTATGACAACGCGAGCATCGGATGGCATTACATCAAACTGGCGCTGCTGATCGTCATCGTTGGCCTGATGCTAGGGCTGGGTGCTGGGGCATGGCTAGGAGAGATGCTGACGACGCTCTACCGTAAGAGTTTCAGTTTTCCTGTGTTTCATTACCGGGTCAGGCCCGAGCTGCTGCTGGCCGCCGCTGTCACCACCGCGGGCGCAGCCTTGACCGCCACTTGGCAGGCTATACGCAGCAGCGTAAGGCTTGCGCCCGCCGAGGCGATGCGTCCGCGTGCACCGGGTAGCTATCGACCGTCGTTGATTGAGCGATTCGGATGGCGCGAGCACTTCTCGCCGGGTATGCGGATGATCATCCGAAATATGCAGCGCAATATCGTGCGTGCGAGTTTGACCATACTCGGCGTCGCGGCCTCCATCGCGGTACTCATCAGTGGCACCTTTTGGGGCGATGCCATTGACCTGCTGCTGACCACACAGTTTCGCCATGTGCTGCGCGGCGATGTCACGGTCGGATTAGTAGACCCGAGGGCCGCGCGCGTAATGCATGAATTCGGACAGCTGCCGCATGTGGCTGCAATCGAAGCCGCCCGAACGGTGCCGGTTCGACTCGTGAACGGATACCGGCACTGGCGAGGCATGATACAGGGCCGTCCTGAGCAGCCTGCGCTACACCGTGTGATCGGTCTCGATCATCAGAGCCGGAGCCTGCCAGTCGATAGCTTGCTTATAACCGACCGTCTCGCACACAAACTTGGGGTTTACCCTGGTGATGTGGTCAGCGTTGAAGTCGAGGAAGGCGAACGCGAACATTTCAGTCTGCCCGTGTCGGCGGTAGTGAATGAAATGATGGGACTGAACGCCTATATGGAAAGGCGCAGCCTGAACCGCGTATTAAAGGAAGGCGATGTGCTCAATCAGGTCACGCTGTCGGTCGATCGCGAACACGAACCGGAGCTCTTGCATCGCATACAGCAACTACCTATGGTCGCAGCGGCATTCAGCAAGGCGTCCATGCTGTCGAACGTGCAAGGTATCACTGCACGGAATCTGAAGATCATCAGTGGCGTGTTAACGGTGTTCGCCTCGATCATCGCCGTGGGCGTGGTCTACAACCAGGTAAGGATTGCACTGACCGAGCGCGCATGGGAACTCGCCAGCCTGCGCGTACTGGGTTTTACCCGTGGCGAAGTGTCTCGCCTGCTGCTGGGCGAACTCGTCATAGAGATACTGCTCGCCATCCCGATAGGCATGATCGGCGGCCTAGCGCTTGCGAACAGCATCGTTGCGCTGGTGCAAACCGATGAATTCTACTTTCCTGCACAGATACAGGCACCAACCTATGCGTACGCTGTGCTATGCGTGGTGATCACAGGGGTGGTCAGCGCGGCAATCGTCAGCCACAAGATCAGTCAGCTAGATCTGGTAGGTGTTCTGAAAACCCATGAATGATGACTACCCCGCATGAAGCGAAATGTCTGGAGTATTGCTGCACTCGTGTTATTCATTGCTGCCATAGGCTGGGCTTTTTATCCCAAAGCCATAGAAGTGGATGTCGCTGAGATCCGCATTGGACGCTTCGAGCGCAGTATCGAGGAAGATGGCAAGACTCGCGTGCGCGACCGGTTTGTCGTATCAGCCCCCGTCGCCGGGCGTCTGGCGCGAGTCACGCTACGCGAAGGTGATGAGGTGCAAACCGGACAGATCGTCGCCACGCTCTGGCCAGCAGCACCAGTGCTGCTGGATGAGCGACGCTTGCAGGAACAGCGCGAACAAATAGCTGCTGCAGAAGCCAACAATAAACGCGCACAGGCCGGGACCGCCAAGGCTGACATCGCATTAGCCCAAGCCAATGCGGATCTTGCGCGGTACGAGTCGCTCGCCGCGCGCGGCTTCATCTCTAAGACGCAGATAGAAAACGCGAGGCTAACGAGCCAGCTACGCCGCCGCGAACTCGACTCGGCTAGGCAAGATGAGAACGCCACCACGCACCAACTGGCGCAGCTGCGTATCGCCTTACGACAGGCCAGCGGCAAGGAGCCACTGGCGAATCGTCCGTGGCCGGTGATCTCGCCGGTGGCCGGAAAAGTATTAAGGCTGCGGCAGCAGAGCGAGGCTGTACTCACCGCTGGCACGCCGCTGGTCGAAGTCGGCGATCCTTCCCGAATGGAAGTGATCGTCGATCTCTTAACCGAAGACGCAGCACAGGTGAAACCCGGCGCTATGGCGACGCTGACGAATTGGGGCAGACCGACCGAGCTGCAGGCGCGGGTTCGCCTGGTCGAACCATCGGCGTTCACGAAAATATCCGCGCTGGGTGTCGAAGAACAGCGTGTCTATGTGCTGCTCGACATCGTCACGCCCGCACAGCAATGGAGTAGCCTCGGAGACAATTTCAAATTAAATGTCAGGATTCCCGTGCAGTCAGCCGAACAGGTGACGCTGGTACCAGTCGGATGCCTGTTCCCGCGCGGCAGCCGGTCAGCACTTTTCTTGATCGAAGGCGGCCGTGCGAGACTGACGGAAGTGGAGCTGGTAGCACGCAATGGGCATGATGCATGGATAAGAACAGATTTGAAAAATGGAGCGAAGATCGTTGCCTATCCACCAGCAACACTGACTGATGGGACCCGAATCGCACCGTCTCCATCATGACGCTCAGTGCCTATGAACATTTACGCGTGAACGTGCGCGATGATGTCGGTAGAAGCGTCGCTTGATGAATTCCACCACCAGCAGATAGCTGATCACCAGTAGTGTAAGCACACCAAAAAAACTAAATGGCGGTGGCACAAAGCCGAAGTACGCACCGAGTTCAGTGAACGGTAAAGCCATCGCTATCATTACAACCAGCACCGAGGTGACTGCCAATAGCGGATTCGGCCGGCTCTTCAGCGGATTGCCGCGGGTGCGAATGATGAAGATCACGAGTACCTGTGTGCACATCGATTCAATGAACCAGCCCGTCTGGAACAGGGCCTCGTTCGCCTCGAATAGCCAAAGCAGTAACCCGAAAGTCAGAAAGTCAAATACCGAACTGACCGGTCCGACCGTCCACATGAAGTTACGAATCATCCGTATATCCAGCACATGCGGACGTTTCAGCTCGTTCGCATCGACCTCATCCAGAGGAATGGGAATCTCCGACAAGTCATACAGTATGTTGTTCAGCAGGATCTGCACCGGCTTCATCGGCAGAAATGGTAAGAACACCGAGGCGCCAGCCATACTGAACATATTTCCGAAGTTGGAACTTGTGCCCATCATGATGTATTTCATGATGTTGCCGAAGGTTCGTCGCCCTTCGAGCACGGCGAGATGCAGCACATTCAGGTCGTGCTTGAGCAGTATCATGTCAGCAGCGGCTTTAGCGATATCCACCGCGCTATCAACCGACAGGCCAACATCGGCCGCATGCAAGGAAGGAGCATCATTGACACCATCACCGAGATAACCCACCACATGACCGCTTGCCTTGAGAGCGGCAATAACGCGCTCCTTTTGTGATGGATTCAAACGGCAGAACAAGTTGGCGCGCTTAACCTTTGCCTGGAGTGCGAGGTGATCTAGCTTTTCTATGTCGCTTCCCAGCACAATACCTTCGATCGGCAGATCGAGACTCTGATAGATATGCCGGGTCACGCGCTCACTGTCACCGGTCAGCACCTTGATCTGCACACCCAGCTTGGAGAGCGCGCGTAATGCGTCGCCGGCAGATGTTTTGGGCGGGTCAAGAAAAGCAACAAATCCGGCGATTACCAGTACCGCCTCATCCCCCACGACTGCATGAGGGTGATTAGCCGTGACCGATTTGTGCGCAATCGCAAGCACGCGCAAGCCCTGATCTTCCAGTGAGCGGTAAGTCGAGCGAATACGTTCCAGCGCGTCAGCATCGATATCAAGAATGGCATCACCAGTCGCATATTGCGTACACAGGCGAATGATTTCCTCGGGTGCACCCTTCACTATCAGCGATCGCTGGCTATCTTTTTGCAGCAGTACCGATACACGACGCCGCTCAAAATCGAAAGGCACCTCGTCAATCTTGGTCCATCGGTTTGTATCGATATCTTTTTGCGCGAGGATGGCTTCATCCATGGGATTGTGCAATCCGCTCTCGAACCAACTGTTCAGATAGGCCAACTGCAGTACGCGCCCATCATCGACGCCCAGCGGATCGACATGGGCTGCGACACCTATCGTGGCCTCGGTCAGCGTGCCGGTCTTGTCGGTGCATAGCACGTCCATCGAGCCCAGATCTTGTATCGCAGATTGGCGTTTGACGATGACGTGCTCGCGCGCCATACGCACCGACCCGCGCGCCAGCGTGACCGATATCACCATGGGCAGTAACTCCGGTGTCAGGCCTACGGCGAGTGCGACGGCAAACAGAAAAGATTCAAGCCAGGGCTTGTGCGACAGCAGGTTAACCAGCAATACAAAGAGCACCATCAGAGTGGTAAGTCGAAGAATCAGACCGTTGAAGCGACGCGTACCAATATCAAATGAGGTCAGTTCCTCCGGTCCGGAGATTCGCTCGGCGATGGCACCCATATCGGTCGATGATCCGGTGCGCATGATACAAATCCGCGCACTGCCCGACACTATCGATGAGCCCATGAACACCGCATTGGTCGCGGCTTGTATAACCTCGCCCCCGGTGGGTACGCTTGGGCTTTTTTCGACCGGATAGGATTCCCCAGTCAGTAGTGACTGATT
>CAZXRS010000125.1:0-6515 GCA_964642635.1 uncultured Bifidobacterium sp.
GTACCGCAGGATGATGCCGGCCACATCACCGAAGACACGCGCATTCGTGCATCCGTCCCGGCGATCAAGGCGGCGCTGGGCGCCGGTGCGGCAGTGATGGTGACCTCACACCTTGGCCGTCCGACCGAGGGAGAATTCAAGCCGGAAGATTCGCTCGCTCCCATTGCGAGCCGCCTGTCCGAACTGCTCGGCAAGCCAGTGACGCTGAAAGCGAACTGGGTAGACGGCGTCGATGTAGCTCCCGGCGAAGTGGTGCTGCTTGAGAACTGCCGAGTGAACAAGGGCGAGAAGAAAAACGATGACGCGCTAGCGCAGAAGATGGCCAAGCTGTGTGATGTGTATGTGAACGATGCATTTGGTACTTCGCACCGCGCAGAAGCGACGACGCATGGCATCGCTAAATTCGCGCCCATCGCGTGTGCTGGTCCGCTACTGGCGGCGGAACTCGACGCGCTGGGCAAGGCGCTGGGTCATCCGGCACGTCCGCTGGCAGCCATCGTTGCGGGTTCCAAAGTTTCGACCAAGCTCACCATCCTGAAATCGCTCGCAGAAAAAGTTGATCGACTGATCGTCGGCGGCGGTATCGCAAACACGTTCATGCTGGCCGCTGGTCTGAAGATAGGTAAGTCGCTAGCTGAAGCGGAACTTGTGAATGAAGCCAAGGCCATCATCGACATGATGGCCAAGCGCGGCGCCAGCGTTCCGATTCCGACCGACGTGGTATGCGCGAAAGAATTTTCTCCGACTGCTGTGGCTACCGTGAAGTCTGTGGCTGACGTAGCTGACGACGACATGATTCTCGACATTGGCCCCGATACTGCAAAGGCCCTGGCGGCACAGCTGCTCGATGCTGGCACCATCGTCTGGAACGGGCCGGTTGGCGTGTTCGAATTCGATCAGTTCGGCCACGGAACGAAGACGCTGGCCATGGCGATTGCGCAATCGTCCGGGTTCTCGATCGCCGGCGGTGGTGACACGTTGGCCGCCATTGCGAAATACGGCATTACTGACAAGGTGGGCTACATCTCGACCGGCGGTGGCGCCTTCCTGGAGTTCCTCGAAGGACAGGTGCTGCCGGCCGTTGATGTACTCGAGCAGCGAGCGAAGTAAATCTCATAAAAAATAAAAATCCCCCATCGGAGACACCATTAATGAAACAACGAGCCACCAAAATCGTTGCCACTATCGGCCCCGCGTCCAGCACGCTCGACGTGCTGGAGCGGATGATTGCCGCAGGCGTCGACGTGGTGCGTCTGAATTTCTCACACGGCAAAGCGGATGACCATGTACAGCGCGCGCAGATGGTGCGCGACGCCGCCGCTACCTGCGGCCGCGAAGTGGCGATCATGGCTGACTTGCAGGGACCGAAGATTCGCGTCGGCAAGTTCAAAGACGGCAAAATTGAGCTCGTCAAGGGTGAAAAATTTATTCTTGATGCGGATTGCGAACTGGGTGATCAGGAACGTGTCGGCCTCGACTACAAAGAATTGCCGAAAGACTTGAAGGGCGGCGATGTGCTGCTGTTGAATGACGGCCTGATCGTGCTGACGGTCGACCGTATTTCCGGTAGCGAGATTTTCACGACCGTGAAAATTGGCGGCGAGCTGTCGAACAATAAAGGCATCAACAAACAGGGTGGTGGTCTGTCCGCGCCGGCACTGACGGCGAAAGACATGGAAGACATCAAAACGGCGATGAAGCTGGGTGCCGATTACGTCGCCGTTTCTTTCCCGAAAAATGCGACCGATATGGCAATGGCGCGTCAGCTGGTGACCATTGCCGGTGAACCCTACGGGCATCGCGCGCGCATGATTGCAAAGATTGAGCGCGCCGAGGCCATACCTAATCTGCAGGAAATTCTCGACGCATCCGACGGCATCATGGTGGCGCGCGGCGACCTCGCCGTGGAAGTCGGCAATGCCGCTGTACCAGCACTGCAAAAGCGCATGATTCGCATGGCGCGCGCATCGAACAAGCTCGTGATCACGGCCACGCAGATGATGGAGTCGATGATCCAGAACGCCGTGCCGACGCGCGCTGAAGTGTCTGATGTCGCCAATGCCGTGCTTGATGGTACCGATGCAGTGATGGCATCGGCCGAGACCGCGGCCGGCAAGTATCCGGTGGAGACGGTCGAGACCATGTCGGCCGTCTGCATCGAGGCTGAGAAATCCGAGCAGAGTTCGCTCGACACGGATTTCATGAATGTGACCTTCACCCGCATCGACCAGTCGATTGCTTATGGCGCGCTTTTCACTGCGCATCACCTGCGCGCACAGGCCATTGTGGCGTTCACCGAGTCGGGTTCGACCGCGCTGTGGATGAGCCGTCACAACATCGACATACCGATTTACGCCGTCTCACCTAACCTCGCCACCCGCCGCAAGCTGTCGCTGTTTCGCAATGTGCAGTCCATCGCGTTACCGGGCAAGACGGGCGACCGTGACTCGGTACTGGGCGAAGTAGAGAAATTGTTGCTGTCCAAGGGACTGGCAACCAAAGATGACATGATCGTCGTGACCTGGGGCGACCCGATGGGCCAGATTGGTGGCACCAACGCCCTGAAGATCACGAAGATTGGCGGACGATAATTTATTTCAGGAGATCGCAATGCCCCTCGTATCCATGCGTCAGTTGCTCGACCATGCCGCTGAAAACGGCTATGGCCTGCCCGCATTCAATGTCAATAATCTTGAGCAAGTCACTGCCATCATGCAGGCCGCTGATGAAGTCGGCGCGCCGGTGATCATGCAGGCGTCGGCCGGCGCCCGCAAATATGCAGGCGAGGCTTTTCTGCGCCACCTGATCGAAGCGGCGGTGGAATCCTATCCGCACATTCCGGTCGTCATGCATCAGGATCATGGTCAGTCACCGGCGGTCTGCATGGCGGCAATCAAGTCGGGCTTCACGTCGGTAATGATGGATGGCTCGCTGATGGAAGATGGCAAGAGCGTTGCCAGCTATGAGTACAACGTCGATGTGTCGAAGAAAGTGGTCGAGTTCTCGCATGCGATCGGCGTGACCGTCGAAGCAGAGCTTGGTGTACTGGGCTCACTCGAGACCATGATGGGTGACAAGGAAGATGGTCATGGCGCTGAAGGCACGATGACCCGCGAGCAGCTGCTCACCGATGTGAATCAGGCCGCTGACTTCGTGCGTCAGACTCAGTGCGATGCGCTCGCGATTGCGATCGGTACTTCGCATGGCGCGTATAAATTTTCGCGCAAGCCTACCGGCGATATTCTCGCGATTGACCGCATCAAGGAAATCCATGCGCGAATTCCGAATACCCATCTGGTGATGCATGGTTCGTCGTCAGTGCCGCAAGAGTTGCTCGCTGAGATACGCCAGTTCGGTGGTGATATGAAAGAGACCTATGGTGTGCCGGTCGAAGAAATTCAGGAAGGCATCAAGCATGGCGTACGCAAAATTAATATCGATACGGATATCCGCCTGGCGATGACGGCAGCGATCCGTCGCTATCTGGCCGAGAACCCAGGCAAGTTTGATCCGCGCGATTACCTGAAGCCGGCGCGCGAAGCGGCTAAGCTGGTGTGCAAGGCGCGCTATCTGTCGTTTGGCTGTGAGGGCCAGGCAGGGAAGATCAAGCCGGTGCCGCTGGAGAAGGTGGCGGAGCGCTACAAGAAGGGTGAACTGGCGCAGCTGGTGAAGTAAGCTGTCGTACTTAAGTTGTGCGTTGTGGATCCCAGCTTGCGCTGGGATGACGTGATGTGGCCAGTAGCCTAAACACCGTCATCCCAGCGCAAGCTGGGATCCACTTTTAACTTGCCGATAAACTGCCCAATAGGGCGCAGGTCCATTTGAAACTAGTCGTATGAACAGCCTCTACGAATCCAGCATCACCTCCCTCCCACTGCTCGGTCGCGGCAAGGTGCGCGACAACTACGCCGTCGGCGATGACAAAATCCTGATCGTGACTAGCGATCGCCTGTCCGCATTCGACGTGGTGATGAACGAGCCGATTCCGGCCAAGGGCAAGGTGCTCAATCAGATGTCCGATTTCTGGTTCGACAAGCTCGGTCATATCGTGCCGAACCATCTGACCGGTGTCGCTCCTGAGAGTGTGGTCGCGGCGAATGAGGCGGAGCAGGTGCGTGGTCGTGCGGTGGTTGCCAAGCGTCTCAAGCCCATTCTGGTGGAAGCCGTCGTGCGCGGCTACCTGATCGGTTCAGGCTGGAAGGATTACCAAAGCACCGGCGCGGTATGCGGTATTCCGCTGCCCGCAGGACTGAAGCTTGCAGCAAAACTGCCGCAACCGATTTTTACGCCGGCGGCAAAGGCCGATCTTGGCGAGCATGATGAGAACATCAGCTTCGACGACATGGTCAAGCGCATTGGCAAAGACCTCGCAGAAAAAATTCGCGATGTCAGTATTCGGCTGTACCAGACCGCAGCCGACTACGCAGCGACCCGCGGTATCATCATCGCCGATACCAAGTTTGAATTTGGTCTTGATGATCACGGCACGCTGCATCTGATGGATGAAGTGCTGACCGCCGACTCGTCGCGTTTCTGGCCGGCGGATTCCTATGCTGAGGGCATTTCACCGCCGTCCTTTGATAAGCAGTTCGTGCGCGATTATCTCGAAACGCTGAAAGACTGGAACAAGACCGCACCGGCGCCTGCGCTGCCGGCGGAGGTCATCGAAAAAACCGGCGCGAAATACCGCGAAGCCTTGCAGCGCCTGACCGGCAACGAACTGAAGGAATAAAGATGAGCGATGCGAACAAGCCAAAAGTGGGCGTGGTGATGGGATCGTCATCCGACTGGGACGTGATGCAGCACGCAGTGGCAATGCTGAAAGAGTTCGGTATTGCGCACGAGGCGCAGGTGATCTCCGCGCATCGCATGCCGGACCAGATGTTCGAGTATGCAAAATCGGCACGCTCGCGCGGACTGCGCGCGATCATCGCGGGTGCGGGCGGCGCAGCGCACTTGCCGGGCATGATTGCATCGCAGACCATCGTGCCAGTGCTGGGTGTGCCAGTACCCTCGAAGTATCTGCGTGGCGAAGATTCGCTGCTGTCCATCGTGCAAATGCCGAAAGGTATTCCGGTTGCGGCCTTCGCCATCGGTGAAGCCGGTGCTGCCAATGCGGCACTCTCAGCGATCGCGATGATTGCGGTTGATGATGCCGCCGTCGCCGAGAAGCTCCTTGCATTCCGCCAGCAGCAGACCGACGCTGCGCAGGCGATGAAACTTCCCCTCTAAGTATGTCTGCATGACCCAAAGTAACTCGACAGACAGTTTTATCCCTGCGGCGACACCACCGACCTGGCTCGGTGTGATGGGCGGCGGCCAGCTCGGTCGCATGTTTGCGCATGCGGCGCAGGCGATGGGCTATAAGGTTGCGGTGCTTGAGCCGACGCAGGATTGCCCCGCGGGTCATGCGGCCGATCATCTGCTGGTGGCTGGGTATACCGACGCGCCTGCCTTGAAGGAACTTGGCAGGCAGTGCGTCGCGGTCACGACAGAATTTGAGAACGTGCCTGCGGATAGTCTGGCGCAACTCGCCGAGCAGGCGTTTGTCGCGCCATCGTCGGCTGCGGTGTCTGTCGCACAGGATAGACGCGTCGAGAAGCAATTCTTTACTGATTGTGCGAAGCAATCTGGCGTGCTGCCTGCGCCGCACGCGGTGATTGAGTCTGAAGCCGATATCGATGTCTTACCAGAGCATCTCTTTCCCGGCATTCTGAAGACCGCGCGTATGGGCTATGACGGCAAGGGTCAGGTGCGCGTGAAGTCTCGCGACGAAGTTCGTTCCGCATTCGCGCAGATGAAGGGCGTGAGCTGCGTGCTCGAGAAAATGCTGCCGCTGGCCTATGAAGTATCGGTACTCGCTGCGCGCGGTGCGGACGGTCAGGCGGTGGTGTATCCGATCGCAGAAAACGTACATCGCGATGGCATTCTCTTCACGACGACCGTACCGGGGCCAAATGTATCCGCTGATTGCGCAGCGCGCGCACAGGCAGCGGCACTGGAGATCATCGCCAGACTGCAATATGTTGGCGTGCTCTGCATAGAATTTTTTGTGCTGACTGATGGCTCGCTGGTCGTCAATGAAATGGCGCCGCGTCCTCATAACAGTGGGCACTACACCATCGATGCCTGCGTGACGAGCCAGTTCGCGCAGCAGGTGCGCGCCATGGCCAAGCTGCCACTGGGTGATGCGCGCCAGCACTCACCGGCCGTCATGTTGAACATACTCGGCGATCTGTGGTTCCAAGGAGGCAGTAACACGCCGAAGGAACCTGCCTGGGCGCAGTTGCTTGCATTGCCGGGTGCGAACCTGCATCTGTACGGCAAAGATGATGCGCGTCGCGGACGCAAGATGGGTCATGTGACCTTCGTCGCTGCCACGCTTGCAGATGCGCAGAAGAGCTTCACAGCCGCTTGCCACATCCTTGGCATTACTCCCTGATGGACCTCGAAGTGATTCGCGCAGCGGCGCGGCTGCTTGAGCCCCCTATTCGAGCCCCTGCCGCACCCGCATC
>CAZXRS010000126.1:0-6459 GCA_964642635.1 uncultured Bifidobacterium sp.
CCAAGAGATATCGCAGCGTGAATGGGATGCAGCTCAGGCGCGCCAGCTGGAACGCTTCAAGCAAGTCTTCGGTGATCAGTTCAATCCAGCGATGTTCGACACGCCCGAAGCGAAGATGGGTGCGCTCGAGAACCTTGTCGCACAAAAAGCGCTATCTAAGGACGTCAGCGACAAACATCTCACGGTGTCAGACGACACCATACGCCAGACCATCCTCGGCATCCCAGGCCTGACGGGCCCGGACGGCCAGTTCAACAAAGAGCGCTACCAGCAGCTGCTCGCTGCGCAGGGTATGACGCCAGAGCGCTTCGAGGCCGGACTGCGCCACGACCTCGCAATGCAGCAGGCGAATGCGGCGATTCAAGGCAGCGCTTTCGCGCCTGCGACCGTTGCGCTGCGTATTTCTTCCCTGAACCAGCAGAAGCGCGACATCCAGGAACTCCCGATTAACGCATCGGACTTTAAGTCCCAGGCGCAGGTGACAGATGCGATGGTGCAGGACTACTACGACAAGCATACCGCGCAGTTCCGCATTCCTGAAATGCTTAAAGCGGAATTCATCGTGCTAGCCGCGCCAGTGGTCGAACAGCAGATCACGGTGAGCGATGAGCAGATTAAAAAGTATTACGAACAAAATCAGGCACGCTACAAGACCGACGAGCAGCGCCGCGCAAGCCACATACTGGTGAAGGCCTCGAAGGATGCGCCGGCTGCCGAAAAGAATGCTGCGAAAACCAAGGCGGAGAAGCTGCTGGCCGATCTGAAAAAGAACCCGAAGGAATTTGCGAAGCTTGCGAAAACGAATTCAGACGATCCGGGCTCAGCTGAGCGCGGTGGTGATCTCGGCTTCTTCGGTAAGGGCATGATGGTCAAACCATTCGAAGAAGCTGCTTTCCAGCTGAAGGAGGGCGAGCTCAGCAGCATCGTAGAGTCCGACTTTGGCTATCACATCATCCAACTGACAGGGATTAAGCCTGCAGCCACTCGCCCGCTGGTCGAGGTGAGAGTCAATATTGAAGATGAAATTCGGCGCGTCGAAGCTGGTAAGAAATTCACTGCCATGGTCGAGACCTTTACAAACATGGTGTACGAAAAGCCAGATAGCCTAAAGCCGGTCGCCGATAAGCTGGGTTTGAAAATTGAAACGATTGACGGCCTGACTCGTCAGCCCAATCCTTCACTGCCGCGGCAGGCTGCGTATAACCAGCCAAAATTCCTGGCCGCTATTTTTGCGGACGATGCGATCAAGGGTAAGCACAACACCGAGGCGATCGAGGTGGGTTCCAGCATCTTCATCGCTGGTCGTGTGGTCGAGTACAAACCCGTATCCAAAGTACCGCTCGATGCTGCGAAAAAGCAGATCGAAGACCGAGTCGCTGCACAGGAGGCTGAGAAACTGGCTAAGGCTGTCGGCGAGAAGAAGCTGGCCGAACTGAAAGCTGGCGGCCACGCTGACTTTGGAGCGAGCAAATCGGTGTCACGTGCGAACGCTAATGGTCTCTCGGGTGCAGCGGTGACTGCCGTGATGAAGGCGGATGCGACGCAACTGCCTGCGTATGTCGGTGTGCCGGTGCCGGGCAAGGGCTTTAGCATCTACCGTATTAATGCGATTGATTCACAGCCAGCTGACGAGGAGGCCGTCAAGACCGAGAAGCAGCAGGTTGAAGAATTCCTCGCTGCGCAGGAAATGGCGGGCTACCTTGGCGTAATCCGTAAGCGCGCAAAGGCGGAGATTCTCAAGCCACTGGCTGAGGCCAAGCCGGCGACTCCGGCGAAGCCGTAAGTAGTGAAGGCGGTGTATCCCAGCTTACGCTGGGAAGACGATTCATGGGTCGATGCGGTTTACTAAGCCATCCGCTTCGGCGAATCTGAAAAGTTGTACAGACAGTGGATCCCAGCTTGCGCTGGGATGACTCATTGACGGGCAGCGGCTTAAAAACTGTCATCCCAGCGCAGGCTGGGACCCATCACCTTAGTTCACTCCTCCGCCATCAGCGCTCCTGCCGCAGCAATGAAATCGTGTTCAGCGATTCCTTCCAATGAGAGCACTCGCGCATCGCGATACCCGACGAAATTCCGTTCGATCGAGCGTACATACGCCGGATCATAGTGCTCGAGCAAGAGCGCCTCGACCAGCGCAGCGGTGTGACCTGATTCGGCCAGCGCATTCCATCGGCTGATCTTCTCTCGTCCATGCAAGGCTAGCAAGTGCGATAGCTGGGTTGCCAGCAAGTTGGTATCCTCGACGAGATGCGGATACTCCTCGATGAGCAGCTTTACGCGGTCACGCGTTGAAATGTGTATGCGTACACAAGATGATGTGCGCATCTGATGTATCAACGCATCGGGCACGCGCAGGTCGCCAATTTTTTTGCTTTCCGATTCAACGTAGATCACGCGGTCTGGAGACAGGGAGCGCAAGGCATACCAGAGGCGCGTCTCAAACATTTTCTGCGTCGGCTGCGGTGATGTTGGTAACCCGCCGAGTACGGAGCCGCGATGCGCAGCTAGCTGCTCCAGATCGAGCACTTGCGCACCCGCTTGTGCGAGATAGTTCAGCAAGCGACTCTTTCCACTACCGGTGGTACCGCAGATAGCGCGGAACCTGAATCGCTGTGGTAGATGTTCTAGCGCCGTGATGATGCTGCGACGGTACTCTTTATAGCCGCCATCGAGCTGCATCGCTGGCCACCCGATTTTGGCAAAAATCAGTGCCATTGAACCGCTGCGGTTACCGCCGCGCCAGCAGTACAGCAGCGGCTTCCAGTCTTTCGGCATCTGAGAAAAACGTTCTTCCAGATGCCGTGCAATATTTTTCGAAACGAGCGCCGCACCTAGCTTGCGCGCCTCGAACGGACTTTGCTGCTTATAGATCGTTCCAACAGTCTCGCGCTCGATGTCATCAAGCACCGCGCAGTTGATCGCCCCGGGAATATGATCGAGCGCGAACTCTGAAGGCGAGCGCACGTCGATGATAGCGTCGAAGTCATCAAGGCGGGTCAGGGCATCGTCTGCGGCGAGCAGCGCGGGGTATTTCATGGGTGCTGTGTTTCCGGGCTATTTCAGCAGCTGCGTTTTGAGCGAGAGCCAAACATTGTCGAGCAAGATGGATTGCGCGCGCTGATTCGGGTGAATGCGGTCGGTCTGGAAGTATTTGTCCGTATCTTCCAGTCCGCTGAAGAAGGAGGGCACCAGTTTCACACTGCGCTCACGGGCGAGTCCCTGATACATCGCTGCAAATCGCTTACTGTAGTCAGGCCCGTAGTTGGGTGGCACCTGCATACCAAGCAGCAGCACGCGGGCACCCGTGCGCTCTGTGGACTTAATCATTTCACGCAGATTCGCCTGTGTCGCTGCTAGCGACAGACCCCGCAAACCGTCGTTACCGCCGAGTTCGATGATAACCATAGCTGGCTTGTGCTGCTGCAGTAATGCAGGCAGACGCGTAAGGCCGCCGGCGCTGGTCTCGCCGCTGATGCTGGCGTTAATAATCGCAACGCTGTGCTTCTCTTCATTGAGCCGCTGCTGCAGCAAGCTGACCCAGCCTGTATTGCGAGGCAGGCCATACTCGGCCGAGATGCTGTCTCCGAGCACAAGCAGGGTTTTTGGTGCAGAATAGCCCGGCAGCATGAATAGCATCAGCCACAGCGCGATCAATACCCTGCCAGCACCCTTCACAAGACCCTGCATGCGAGAAAACCCCCAGAAACATCCGGCGATCGAGGTGGCCGGACTGACTAAAAAAGTGGCAGACGCCAGCGGAGAGCTGAGCATCCTCTCCGATCTCCATTTTACCGTGCAGCCCGGTGCGACGGTCGCATTGGTCGGCGCATCCGGATCAGGCAAGTCGACGCTACTTGGCCTGCTTGCGGGTCTCGATACGCCTACGGATGGCACGGTCCGCATCGATGGCGTCGATCTGTATGCGCTTGATGAAGATGGTCGCGCCGCATTGCGCAAGGCGCGTATTGGGTTCGTATTTCAATCCTTTCAGCTGCTCGGACATCTGACCGCGCTAGAAAACGTGATGCTGCCGCTAGAGCTGCGCGGTGAGTCTGACGCCCGGGACAAGGCGGCCGCTATGCTTGAACGGGTTGGCTTGTCACAGCGCTTGAAACACTATCCGAAATTTCTGTCGGGTGGCGAGCAGCAGCGCGTGGCACTCGCGCGCGCCTTCGTCACTGCGCCACCCCTGCTGCTGGCGGATGAACCGACCGGCAGCCTGGACGCAGCGACCGGCGAAGCCGTGATCGATCTGATGTTTAGATTGAACCGTGAGCAGGGCTCGACCTTGGTCTTGGTTACGCACGATGCTGCCATTGCAGCGATGTGCGAACGACAGCTCACCATCCATGCCGGACGTATCGCCGAGGATAGTGGCGCATGACCGCACCGGCCAAACGCCTACGCATCGGATTGGCCGCAAATCGCTTGCACATTGAAGGCGAGAGGTCTGCGCTCGCGCGCTTGCTGAAGGACGCACGCAATGCGATCGTTGCTAGCCTAAAGCCTGAACTGGTCGTCATCGGCCGCACACTGGATGCCATAGAACAGCAGCACCTGCTTGACGGCTATGCGCATATCGAGCGCTTTCCCTACGGCCGCGAAGGCGGACTGATGCGTATGGTGTCACGCGTCGTTGAAAGCGATCCCGCTCGCAGGCTCGATGCGATGATTTATCTGGTCGATCCGGTAGATCCCTCGTCCACTTTTCCGGAAGCCGTCGCGCTGAAGCGCCAGTGCATCATTCACGGTAAACCCTTCCTGTCGACACTAGCAGGCGCACGCGAATGGTTCGAGCTCGAGGCGATTGATGCTGGTGCCCGACATGATGCAACGCTTGATACGGTATTTGATCTGAAAAATGAAGCAATCGCGCTCATTGCTCACGATGCGATGAAAGATCGCATGCTATTGCTCGCTGAAAAGCACTTCGCGCTACTCGACAGTTTTGGTATGCGCTATGCCACCGGTACCACCGGCACATTACTCAATGAACTCGCGGTGAAGATCAAGGGCAAGGATGCAGGTCGTCACTGGGTCAGGCCTTTGCTCTCGGGTCCTCTCGGAGGAGACGCGCAGATCGCTGAACTGATTCTCGACCGCCAGTGTCGACGCACCTTGTTTCTCGAAGATCCGCATGTGGCTAGGCAACACGAAGCCGACATCCAATTGCTCGAGCGCGCGGCTCGCACGCTCACCGATTATGCGAGCTGTGTCACTGACCAGAAATTTGCGGAGCGATGGTGTGCGCTGATGGCCCGGCGTACAGGCCTGACTGGTTGAGACAGTTGCGTATAGCGGGCAACAGCTCTCCCGCTGTGATGCCGACCGGCCCAATTCCCTCGGACACCATGCTGTCGGCGGCTGCACCGTGTAACCACGTTGCTGCCAGTGCCGTCTGCCAGGCGGGCAAGCCCTGAGCCAGCAAAGCACCGCACAATCCTGACAGCACGTCGCCGCTACCGGCCGTTGCCAGCGCCGGATTACCCGTGGTGTTGATCGCCAGACGTCCATCCGGAGCCCCGACGATGCTGCCTGAGCCTTTAAGGATGACACAAGCATCGAAGCGCGCTGCGAGTTCGGCTGCCACACTAATACGATTGGCCTGCACATGTGCTGCGTCGGTACCCATGAGTCGTGCCGCTTCCAGTGGGTGCGGCGTCAGTAGCGTCGGTGCGCGGCGCCGCGACAGGCGCTGCTGCAGCCCAGCCTCTGCGGCAACCAGGTTTAGCGCGTCGGCATCGATCACCAGGGGAACGCTACTCGCCAACGCCCGTGCTACGAGGTCCGCTGCGTCACGCGACAGACCGAGTCCGGGACCTACGACTGCCGCGCCGCTTGTCAATGGGTGGGACTGTGCTTCGCGGCACATCAGCTCTGGATGCACAGGATCCCATGCGGGTGTATCGCTGGCGAACGCGGCATAGACGCGTCCCGCGCCAGCCATCGCCGCCATGCGCGCTGCAAGTAGCACGGCACCTCCCATGCCGGGAGCACCGCCCATCACGCTTACGTCGCCAAAGCTACCTTTGTGCGACGCATGAGCTCGGTTTGTCAGTGCGCCGCGAAACATCGCCGAGGTGATCAGGCGAGCCAGCGGTGGACCATACAGATCAGGATCGATCGAAAGGGTGTCAACATGCACATCGCCTGCATGATCGCGCCCACACGCGGTATGCAGGCCGGGCTTGTCGGCGATAAAAGTGAGCGTGCCATCCGCGCGTACTGCGATGCCATCGCCCACCCGCATGCCGGAATCTGCATCGAGGCCGCTGGGTACGTCGATCGCGAGCACGGCGCAATCGAGCGCATTCATTTGCTCGACGGCTGAGCGGAACGGGCCTTCAAGCGGTCGCGTGAGGCCGATACCGAATAAGCCATCAATGGCCAGCGCCCAAGGGCCGGCGATGTCGAAGCGATCGATGAAGTGAACCTTGCTCTCTACAGCGCGCGCAT
>CAZXRS010000127.1:0-6399 GCA_964642635.1 uncultured Bifidobacterium sp.
GCCATCATCAAAGCGCTCGCGCAGTATCGATGCCCCCGCCGGGTTCGGTGCATTGGCGATAATGGTCAATCCCCCGCCAGTGACGGCACCGGTGAGCAGTGCGAGCTTGAAATCTTCCGTCAACCCCTCCACCAGTGACCCCAGATAGGTGAGCGCCGCATTGTCGGTGATAGCGGTCAGCGCCGTCGCGCCGTAATAGACCGAGCTGGCATCCATGCGCATGAGCACAGGTTGCAGCCACCATTGCTGCTGCCCACCCAGCACTACCAGTCCACCAAGGAAGAAAGCGACAAGCAATCCTTCACGCAGGATCAGGCGATTCTGATGCTGTGGATACGCGGTAGCGGTACCCATGAATAGCAGCAGTATCGCCATGAAGGCCGCAGGATGGTGAGCGAACACCACAATACCCAGTAGATACAGCAGGTGCGCCAGCAGTAATGGCAGCGGAATGCTTGCGGTTTCGCTGCGAGGAGCATCCGGCAGGCGCTGAATTTCGCGTGCGAACAGCAGCGTCAGCGCACCGGCATTGATCAGCACTGCGACGGCAGCCTTCCAGCCGATATGCGACAGCATATAGACCATGTCGAGCTGCCATTTGGCAGCCACCATGAGCACGGGCGGCGCAGCGAATGGCGTCAGCGTGCCACCGATCGACACGTTCACGAATAGCACACCGAGTACGGCATAGCGTAGGCGGTTCGATGCGCTTGCGAAGATCGTGTCACGCAATAGTAGCGCGGCGAGTGTCATGGCTGCGGGCTCGGTGATGAAGGAGCCGAGCAGGGGAACCACAGAAAGCGCAGTGAACAGGAAGGCGAGTGGCTTGGGAAGGGGCAGCAGCCGGACCAGCACATCCACCGTGCTACGTGCCGCCTCGAGGATGGGGCGGCTACCCGCCACCACCATGATCGCAAATACAAACAGTGGCTCGGTGAAGTTGCGGCTGTCGAGATACTCGATCGCTTCCCCACCGGTGCTCATGATCGCCATCGCGACGATCAGGATCATGGCCCAAAATCCAAAGACGACCTCGACTTCGCCCAGCAAATGCCAGAGACCGGCATGCTCGGGGCGCCGGTGCGCCAGATGTTCGAAGAACGAAGTGGAGAAGGTATGAGCCAGCGCGAGCGCGAAAATAATCGCTGCGACAATTTGCACATGGGTGGGTGACACAAACGCTCCTTGAGGGAATGGGGCCAGCGCGGAGCATAGCCGGAATCCGTCAGTCAACAAAGATGCGATGTTGCAGACAGGCCGATGACATAGGCCTGTCTTTCATGTTTGCGGTGCTTGACCGCTCCCGTGCATTGATTAGCACGGAGCCTACGGCTATCCGACGCTTAGCGCGGAGGCTCAGCGGTGGCGGGCGCAGGCGTTTCCACGACCGGAGCACTGATGACCGGCACTTCCGGTGCTGATGCTTGCGGCAATGGCGAGACTCCGATCAGCTGCAGATGCAGGCCCATGAGGAACACTGCCCAAACGACCGTGCCAATGACGACCGTGATCGCATTCTTGCTCAAGGTACCTGCTGGATATGTGATGCTATTGACACGGTCACGGCGGCGCGAGCGGCTGAAGCTCACGATGGACCAGAGCAAGAACGCGCCGAACAGGATCACATCCGCCAGATTGCCATTGGAGATCAGGTGCGCAAGCGCCCAGGCTTTCACACCGGCGACCATCGGGTGCCCCAGCTTGGCCTTGATGCTGTTACCCGGTACGTAAGCCGCCACGGTCGCAATGAATGAAACTAGCATGATCAGTATGGCGAGGTGACGCGACCAGACCGGCGGTACCCACAGTACTTCCGGACTGAGCCGCGCCTGACCGTAGCCAATCACGATCAGAGCGAAACCCGCCAGGGACAAGATCGAGATCAGTCCTTTCCAGGGCTTCTCGCCGAGGCGGGCGATGGTGTGTGTTCGCCAGCCGTCGGCGAAGAGACGCACTGAGTGCGTGGCAATGAACAGGATCAGTCCGGCGATGAGCATGGCCATGGTATGTTCTCCATAATGAATTGCCGCAAAGTGTAACCGACAACGCCCATTCGCCCTGAGGAACCCATGCAGACAGCTGTGCAAACCCGCCAGATTCTCGCCGCCGTGATCGGCAATGCGCTGGAGTGGTATGACTTCGTGGTTTACGGTTTCATGACCGTCATTATTTCGCGCTTGTTCTTCCCGGCTGACAGCGAGGTCACCTCGCTACTGATCGCGATGGCGACCTTCGGTGTCGGTTTCTTCATGCGGCCGGTTGGTGGCCTCCTGATTGGCATGTATGCGGACCGACGCGGCCGCAAGGCGGCGATGCAGCTGATCATTCTGCTCATGACGATCGCCATCGCGATGATTGCTTTTGCACCGACCTATGCCGCTATCGGTGCAGCCGCACCAGTCATCATCGTGCTCGCTCGGTTGCTGCAGGGCGCAGCCACGGGTGGCGAGTTTGCCAGCGCCACGGCCTTCCTGATCGAAACGGCTCCGCAAGGTCGACGCGGCTTTTTCGGCTCTCTGCAAATGGTCGGGCAGAGTATCGCTGCGCTCGGCGGTGCTACGGCGGGCATGCTGGTCACGCAGACACTGACACCAGAACAGATCGACAGCTGGGGGTGGCGCCTGCCTTTTGTATTCGGCTTGCTGATTGGACCAGTCGGTCTGTGGATGCGCCGCCATTTAGACGAGACCGAAGCCTTCGTCGAAGCTGCGCATGACACGAGCCAGCATGTCGGCCTGCTGTCACTGCTGCGCGAACAGTCACGCAATGTGCTGGTGTCATTCGGTCTGGTGCTGTCATCCACCATCATGTTTTATGTGGTGCTGATCTACATGCCGACCTATGCGAAGACGCAGCTGCAGATTCCGCTGAATGACGCATTCGGCGCACAGGTGGCAGGTCTGCTGTGCCTGACGTTATTGATACCTTTCTTCGGCGCCTTGTCAGATCGCATAGGGCGTCGCCCGGTCCTATTACTCGCATCGGTTCTGTATCTGATCTTGCCGTATCCGCTGATGGACTGGGTGCTGGCCGAGCCAACGCTGGCGCGGCTCACCGTCATGCAGGTTGTGCTGTGCAGTGCGATTGCAGTTGGCTTCGGCGCGATTTCGACGGCGCTGGCAGAGCAGTTCCCGGTGCGACAGCGCTCGACCGGTCTGGCACTGTCCTACAACATCGCGGTGATGCTGTTCGGCGGCTTCGCACAATTGATCGTCACCTGGCTCATCAGCGTGACAGGTTCACCGCTGGCACCGGCGTATTACGTGATGTTTGGGGCGGTGGTGGGGGTGGTGTCTGCGTGGTGTCTTGCACGTGATACAGAGTAAAAGACGCTGGATCCCGGCCTGCGCCGGAGTGATGGTGGATGGCGGGATGGCCGTAAATGAGTCATCCCTGCGCAGGTAGGGATCCGGTGACTTTATTCGATGATCCTGAGCGCTTGAACAAGCGTGAGAAAAAATACAAAACAATGAACGGTTTTAAAAATCTGCCTTACTTTCGCATTTTGCTTCTGTCCGCAGCCCTTTTCGGCAGTGCATTGTCTATACACGCGCGAGCTGATGAGGTCGCGTATGGCCCCGAACTCGAAGGCTTCGACTACCCGGCGCCGGTCCAGCGTTTCCGCTTCAATTCTCAGCGTCAGCCTGTACAAATGGCCTATCTGGATGTGCGGCCTGAGCATCCGAATGGCCATACGGCAGTTCTGTTGCACGGTAAAAATTTTTGCGCGGCGACCTGGGAAGGCACGATGCAATTTCTGCAGTCGAAAGGCTATCGCGTCATCGTTCCGGACCAGATCGGTTTCTGTAAGTCGACTAAGCCGTCGACCTATCAGTATTCATTTCAGCAGTTAGCGCACAATACCAAGGCACTGCTCGAATCGGTGGGTGTGGAACGCTTCATCGTGATCGGTCATTCCACGGGCGGCATGCTCGCAACGCGTTTGGCATTGATGTATCCCGAGGCGGTCGAGCAGTTGGTGATGATCAATCCTATTGGTCTTGAGGACTGGAAGGCTGAAGGCGTGCCGTCGCTGAATATTGATCAGTGGATTGCGCGCGAGGCGCAAGTGAACGCGGAGCGTATCCGGAATTACGAACGCAGCACATACTATGTGAATGAATGGCGGCCCGCCTATGAGCGCTGGGTACAGATGCTGGCGGGTATGTATCGTGGATCCGGGCGTGATATCGTCATGTGGAACTCTGCGCTGATCTACGACATGATTTTCACTCAACCTGTGCTGTACGAGTTTGGCCAACTCAAGGTACCTACCTTGCTGCTGATCGGCGAAAAAGACAATACGGCGATTGGCAAAGATATTGCGCCAGCCGAAGTGAAGGCCAGGCTCGGCGATTATCCCAAGCTGGCACGCCGTGCGGCGGCGATGATTCCCGGCGCACGGCTGATCTTGTTTCCACAGCTCGGCCATGCACCGCAGATGCAGGATCCTGAACAATGTCATGCAGCCTTGCTGCAGGGCCTGACCCACTAATCCGGAAAGCGAATCGCCATGAGCACCGCACCCACCGCGCAGGAGCAATTTGACGAAGCGGCATCGAACACGCTGACAGCAGTCTATCTGACGCCCGATGTCGCTGAACAACGCGAGAAGGTGCTTGCACTACTTGCGCCAAAGACAGGCGAGCGCGCGCTCGACATCGGCTGTGGTCCGGGTTTGACGACTGAAGCCTTGGCACATGCGGTGGGGCCTGCAGGGCATGTGCTCGGCGTGGATATTGCGCCGCCTATGCTCAACATCGCTCAGCGACGCTGCGCGAGCTTGTCACAAGTAGCTTTCGGCATGGCCGATGTAACCCGGCTACCCTACGAGGATGGCCGTTTCGATATCGCACTGGCTTCACAGGTCTATGAATATGTAGAGGAGGTCGATCACGCGCTAAAGGACTTGGCGCGGGTCATTCGTCGAGGTGGTCGCGTGGTATTGGTAGATACGGACTGGGAGTCGGCGGTCTGGGCGAGTCATGATGATGCGCGCATGCGCCGCGTCATCGAGACCTGGAATGAGCACATACCGCATCCGCAGTTGCCGCGTACGCTCAAGCGACGCATGGAGGCAGCGGGATTTTCCAACATTAGGGTCGAGGTCGTGCCGCTACTGAACCTTAGCTACGACCCGAATACCTACAGCGTCGGCATGATGACCATGCTCGGCAATTTCGCGACTGGCAGGAATGGGCTGAGCGAAAATGATATCGCCGCATGGAAGGACGATGCGCGTGCCATCGGTGAAGAGAACGGATATTTCTTCAGTCTGAATCGCTATGTATTTATTGCGGATAGGGCATAAAAAAACCGGCACTGCATGACGCAGGCCGGTTGTCCTTGATGCTGACTTGGCGAGAGAAATTAGGCGTCTGCGTCCTCAGCTTGCTGGCGGCTGGCGCGCTGCTGGTTTATCCACCAGCCTAGGATCACCACCAGCAACGCACCGATAACGCCAGGAAGACTCACATGAACATCGAGCTCTGGCATCGTAAACACATCAGCCGTCAGTCCCCCAACCACATCACGGATGGCCGCATCAGTGACCATCATGCTGCCTGCAATATAGCCCAGCAGCGCGGCACCCGAGGTGATGAGCGCAGGTACGCGGTCCATCACCTTCAATACGAGCGTGCTACCCCAGATCACGATAGGAATGCTGATCAAAATACCGAAGGTCACCAGCAGTAATTTATATTCGGCGCCACCCTGATCAGCGGCACTCGCCACCGCTACGACGTTGTCAATGCTCATCACGAGGTCGGCAACAATAATGGTTTTGATCGCAGTGGCCAACCGTTCGCCGCCATTGATGTGATCGAGATCTTCGTCTTCATCCAGCAGCAGCTTCACGCCTATCCACAGCAGTAGCAGACCACCGATGATCTTCAGCCAGGGCAGGTCTAGCAGCGTGACGGCAAAGGCTACGAGTAAGATGCGGACAACGATCGCTCCAATGGTTCCCCAGAAAATACCTCGCATTCTGAGATGATCGGGAAGTTGACGACAGGCGAGGGCGATCACGATCGCATTATCGCCACCGAGCAGTACGTCGATCAAAATGATCTGACCCACGACGACCCAATTCAGCGATGAGAAAAAATCAAGCATGGCGAATGAATGAATCAATAGGAAGCCGAACTGGCTTTTCCGGATTCCTTCGCCGTTTCCTCACGTACCTGGCGTGCGATCGCTTCGACTTGTTCTTCGGACATGCCGAATTGCAGTCGCAAGGCTTCGAGTTGCGCGGCTTCTTCTTCGGTGACGACGCCGTCAGCCAGGGCTTCGCGAATTTGCATCTCATACAGCGCTTCGCGGCGCTCCACCTGAGTCGTGTAGGCGGTGGCCACCACACCGGTAAGAATCGCCGCCAGTGCGATCGCTAGCACCTGA
>CAZXRS010000128.1:0-6279 GCA_964642635.1 uncultured Bifidobacterium sp.
GGTATCGATCTGGTCAACTGCAATGTTGAAGATGAGGGTGCGTTGACGGCATTGGTCGAGCAGGCTACCCAAAAGCTCGGCAAAATCGACTTCGTGATCCATTCGATTGCATGGGCACCGCTAAATGAGCTGCATGGTCGCGTGGTCGATAGTTCATCAATCGGTTTTGCCCGCGCGATGGAAGTCTCCTGTCATTCCTTCGCGACACTCGCAAAGGTGGCTGCGCCCCACATGGCCGAGGGCGGCAGCATGATCACCATGACCTACCTCGGTGCCGATGAAGCAGTGCCCCATTACGGACTGATGGGCCCAGTGAAGGCTGCGCTCGAATCACTGGTGCGCTACATGGCGCTTGAACTAGGGCCGCAGAAAATTCGAGTGCATGCCGTGTCGCCGGGGCCGATTCCCACACGCGCTGCATCGGGCATCGATGCATTTGACGAACTGATGCAGCATTCGGCGCAGAAATCACCCTTGGGCCGGCTGGTGTCGCTGAATGAGATCGCGCAACTATGCGCTTTCCTATGCTCAGAGGCGTCGTCCGGTATGACGGGTCAGACCTTGTACGTCGACGCCGGTGCTCACGCGGTCGCCTAGAAAGTCAACATGAACAAAACGCCTGAACTCGAATTTATCGAGAACATCACTTTCGATGAATTATCCGTCGGACAATCGGCGACGCTGACACGCACGCTGACCTTGGACGACATACGTGCCTTTGCCGCGGTATCGGGGGATACCAATCCAGCGCACCTCGATCCCGAATACGCGAATGACACGCTGTTCCATGGCGTGATCGCCCATGGCATGTGGGGCGGCGCATTGATCTCGGCGGTACTTGGTACGCAGTTCCCCGGGCCTGGCACCATCTATCTACATCAAGACCTTGATTTCACCAGACCCGTACGCATCGGCGATACCCTCGTTGTGTCAGTGACCGTCAAGACCAAGGACGATACAAAGAAGCGTGTCGAACTAGACTGCGATGTAAAAAACCAAAAAGGCGAATCCGTCTTGCATGGTTTGGCGCGAGTGATCGCGCCAGTGGATAAGGTCAGGCGCCCAAGGGTCTCTGCGCCTCATATCCAACTGTTCGATCCGGTCGCGCGCCTCAACGCGCTACTTGCGATGGCCGACCAACTACAAGCGGTTCGCTGTGCCGTCGTGCATCCTTGTGATCCGGAATCCCTTTCGGGCGCGATGGATGCCGCGCAGCGCGGGCTGATCATCCCGGTCTTGATCGGGCCGGCAGACAAGATACGCGCAGCGGCCAAAGAAGGCGATGTGAACATCGACAGCATTGAGCTCATCGATGTACCGCACAGTCATGCGGCGGCAGATCGGGCTGCGCAGATGGCGGCAGATGGCGAAGCGGAAATTTTAATGAAGGGCAGCCTTCACACCGATGAGCTATTACATGCGGTACTGGCACAACCTACGCTGCGTACGGGTCGTCGTATGTCGCATGTGTTCCGATTCGATGTGCCGATGTATCCGAAACCGCTGCTGGTGACTGATGCCGCGCTGAATATTGCACCCACGCTGGCTGAGAAGGCCGACATCTTGCAGAACGCGATTGATTTTGCGCACATGATGGGCAATGAGAATCCGAAGATTGCCATTCTGTCGGCAGTCGAGACAGTGAATCCTGCGATTCCATCGACGATCGATGCGGCCGCGCTCTGCAAAATGGCGCAGCGCGGTCAGATACGCGGTGCGACCATCGATGGTCCGCTGGCGTTTGATAATGCCATTTCCTTACACGCCGCGCAGATCAAGCATATCGATTCTCCGGTGGCAGGTGACGCTGACATTCTTGCCGTGCCAGATCTCGAATCCGGCAATATGCTCGCCAAGCAGCTCGAATATCTGGCAGGTGCCAGCGGCGCCGGCATCGTGCTCGGTGCGCGTGTGCCTATCGCGCTGACCAGCCGTGCCGACGGGCCCTCGGTACGCGTCGCCTCTGCACTGATTGCACTGGTCGTGGCACATCAGTTGCGCAAAGATCCGCTGCGTCAGGCGCAGCTGAAACGTGCCTGACGCGGATATTCGACCATGGCCATCCTTGCAGTCAACGCCGGCTCTTCCTCCCTGAAATTCACGCTACATCCGGTGGACAGCGCTGGTAACGTCGCTCCCGCTATCCTAACGGGCAATATCGAAGGTCTGGAGCCGAACGGACAGCCGTCTTTACATTGGTCTGATGGTCAGGGATCGCATGTGCGTGAGTTGGCAATCACCAGTGATGATCCATTTGATGACGCGCTGACAAGTCTGCGCGCACTGCTACAGGAACTTGGATCACCATTGCCACAGGCGGTAGCGCATCGCGTCGTTCATGGTGGTGCGGAATTCGTCAAGAGCATCATCGTCGATGAAGTGGTGCTCAAGAAGCTCGAAGCACTGAACAGTCTCGCTCCGCTGCATCAACCCCACAATATCGCAGGCATACGCGCGTTCGCGGCGGCATTTTCCGGCGTGCCGCAAATAGCCTGCTTCGACACGGCCTATCACGCAACGGCACCTCTGCTCCATCAGGAGTTTGCACTACCTCAGCAGTTAACGGCCAAAGGCATTCGCCGTTATGGTTTCCACGGACTGTCATACCAGTACATCATCGGTGTGCTACAGGAGCGCAGCGCGCGGGCAAAAGCGAGAGTGCTGATGGCTCATCTTGGTAATGGCGCCAGTTTGTGTGCAGCCTTTAATGGAAAAAGCATGGCATCGACCATGGGTTTCTCGGCACTCGACGGACTGATGATGGGCTCGCGCTCCGGCGCGATGGATCCGGGAGTGTTGCTTTACCTGATGACCCAAGGCTGGGATGCGGCGAGTATCGAGAAGCTACTCTATAAGCAGAGTGGTCTGCTGGGTGTATCTGGCGCCTCTGCTGATATGCGCACCCTGCGTGCGAGCGACAGCGTGGCTGCCGAGCATGCGATCGATTTGTTCACCCACCGTGTCGTGCGCGAAGCCGGGGCGATGACAGCCTGCCTGCAGGGCCTGGACCTGATCGCATTTTCGGGAGGTATTGGCGAGCATGACAAAATTCTGCGCAGTGAGGTCGGCATGGCGCTTGGATGGCTGGGCGTTCAAATCGACGAACGTAAGAATGCCGATGCAACCGGGGACCACATCTTACCTATCCATACCGAGGCAAGTCGCGTTGAGGTCTGGGTTGTGCCGACCGACGAAGGTCGAGTAGCGGCACGCGAGGCGGCGACATTACTGGCGGGAGACCGATGAATACCGACGCATTGAAGAGCGGAGCCGGCACGACGATGTCGTTGCAGTCCTTTGTTTATCGCTGGCTGTTCGACCCCGAGACCAAAGGTGGTTATCAGCGCACATTTGACCATGCGATCGCGCTGCTGATTATCGCCAGTGTACTGGCGGTCGTGCTGGAGACCATACCCGAAATCTTCGCGCCAAACGCGATGGCTTTCCATGTGTTCGATATGGTCACGGTCTTCATTTTTAGCATCGAATATGTCCTGCGCGTTTTTACGGCTCCTCAGTTGCCCGAGTATGCGGGTCGTTCTTTCCCGCGTTTGCGCTACATGTTCAGTATGTATGCGCTGATCGATGTCATTGCTATCGCACCTTTCTACCTGGTGCTTTTTACATCGGTTGATCTTGAGGCCTTGCGCGTATTGCGGCTGATGCGTCTGGCAAGAATATTCAAGTTGTCACGCCAATTGGTGCCGGCCTGGCATGAGTTCCAGCAGCTTAATCAGGGACGCCGCTTTCGAGAGAAGGTGTTCGCTTTGCTGGAACCCACCGGGCACTCCGGCAAGCTGCATCTTTTTCTGGATAACTTCATCGTATTCTGGATTGCACTATCGATGCTCTGCGTAGTGCTGGAATCGGTAGAATCTATTCATCACTTGTTCGCCACTGAATTTTTGTGGATAGACAGCATCGCTTTTACAGTTTTCTCGATCGAGTATCTCGCGCGGGTCTATAGCGCACCGGAGAATCCCCAGTATCACGATTTGCGAATGCCGCGCTGGGCACATGTGCGTACCGGCACGGCCATCATTGATCTGCTCACTATCCTGCCATTCCTATTAGAGCATTTCCTTCCGTATACGCTCGACCTGCGCTTCCTGCGGGTATTCCGACTAACGCGGATGCTGAAGCTCACGCGTTATACATCGGCTACCACCACATTGCTACGCGTAGCACAGCGCGAGTGGCAGATTATTGCGGCGTCGGTCTTCATCATGTTGCTGCTGGTGGTGCTGACAGCGTCGCTCGGCTATCTGTTTGAGCATGATGCGCAACCCGACAAGTTCGAGAACATTCCGCAGTCTATTTACTGGGCAGTGGTGACGTTAGCTTCGGTAGGTTACGGAGACATCTCGCCAGTGACGCCTATGGGGCGTGCGCTGACGGTGGTACTGGCTCTGGCAGGTATCGGTATCTTCGCGATTCCTGCGGGCTTGCTGGCGTCGGCGTTTACCGATCAACTACGTATCGACCGAGAGGGTTTCACGAACCGCCTCGTGAGCGCCTACGCCGATGGCGTGATCGATCCGCGTGAGAGCGAAGAGATCATCGCGGAGGCCGAGCGGCTGCACCTGTCCGAATCGGAGCTGACGCGGCTGATCGATCATGCGAAGAAGGAATTCGAGAAATCTCTGGAAGCGAGTGAGATGAATTTCGGGCAGCTGATGCTGGATGCGAATGCCCATCCCGAATTCGCGGCAGAGCAATTCAGGATCATGGTCGAACAACTGAACCTGATCGCGCGTGTCACCGGTGAGGATAAGCTGGCAGCCAACCTGCCGAAAGACAGCGAAGTGGCGCTGCGCGTACTGCGCGCCTTGGGCCCGTCTGCCAATAGTCCGAAGAAGAAGTCATCATCCCCCTCATCAACAGACAAGGGCCCTGGCTTGTTCTAGTGCCATGCGCTCTACCAAGCAGGGATCGAACCATTGAGGGTATCGAACCCTGCGCGCCTTCTCTAGGCTCGCAGACCGCTCTGATTGTTTCTCAAGCGGAATATGACGGGGCGGCGGCCTCTCTTCGTCTGATATATCGCAAACTCACAGTGAATATTTCTGGATTTTTGGTAAGGATTTCTTCCACCTGAGCCTTCGTTGCCTTTTAATGGTCAAAAGCCATTGCTCGGGAGGCAAGGTTGCGCCGTCTACATTTTCCGAATTACCTCAACTATCCGGGAGCATCGTCCGATTTTTTCAGATTGTCTGTCTGGATATCGGGCTTACTGCTGCTCGTCTTACTGCTGTGGATCGTCACCGAAAATGAGATTGCTCGTCATGAGCAGGAGGAGCGGAATGGAGCGATGATTCAAGCGGAATCATTAGCTAATACTTATGCATCGCAGTTGGAACATGTCGCTGAGCAAATCGATCGATTAGCTTTGTCGGTTGCTTATGCGTGGTCAGATGCGCCAGAGCGTGTGAATTTGGCCCGTGATCGGGAGCGTGGCCTGTTTCCGTCGAGATTCCACTTTTTTGTGTCGATCGTTGACGCTAAAGGCAACGTTGTTAGAACCTCGGGTGAACCGCAGCAGCTGGTGAACTTTTCGGACGTTCGATTCTTTAAGCATCATCAAAAAAATTGCTGTGATGGCCTTCTGATCACTGGACCTGAATTCAGTCCATTGATTGGACGTCCGGTCATCAGATTTTCTCGTCGCCTGGAAGATACGACCGGGCATTTTGCCGGATCGATTCTGATTGCGGTTGAACCGAATTTTCTTGTTAGTTTTCTAAACGATAGCTTGCAGAGTGGTAGTGACTTTGTAACGGCTAGCGATACGCAAGGGACTGTACTCGCAACTAGAAGTGGCCTGGGCATTATGCAGAGTGAAGCGTTCTATCTCAATAAGCCTGTGCTGTCAGGAATGCACGGGGTACGTTTCGAAGCGGGTAATCATTTTCACGATGGTCTAGCGCGGTTCGTTGCGTGGCATAAGCTCGATAGATATCCGCTCATTGCCGTCACTGGTCTTACTGTTGCCAATACACTGACTAATCACATGACATCGGCGCATGGCTACCGTGTTAACGCGACGCTCGCGACCATATTTTTGTGTGTTCTGGCGGTTGTCGGCATCGTGTTATCGATACGCCTCGCCGCTCGTCGCCGTTCCGAGGAAAATGTCCGTCGAACCTACCGCATGGCAACCGATGCCGCCAATGAAGGCTTCTACATGCTCACTCCTTTGTTCGACGAGCGTGGACAGATGTGGGATTTCCGTATCGAAGATTGTAACGATCGAGCAGCAGCTCTGCTGGGATTACTGCG
>CAZXRS010000129.1:0-6139 GCA_964642635.1 uncultured Bifidobacterium sp.
AAGTACGCGATTCACCCAGTCGCCGGTCGCATGCCCGGCCATATGAACGTGTTGCTGGCTGAGGCTGAAGTGCCTTACGACCAGGTGTTCGAAATGGAAGATATCAACAGCGAATTTGGTCAGGCCGATGTGGTGCTAGTGTTGGGTGCGAATGATGTTGTGAACCCGGCCGCAAAAGACCCGAAGTCGCCCATCGCCGGTATGCCTATTCTTGAAGCCTACAAAGCTAAGACAATCATCGTGAACAAGCGCTCTATGGCTGCAGGTTATGCTGGCCTCGACAACGAGCTGTTCTATATGGATAAGACCATGATGGTGTTCGGTGATGCGAAGAAGGTGATTGAAGATATGGTCAAGGCAGTCGAATAAGGCTACGGCCGACCGAAAAAAACGGGCGCAATCATGCGCCCGTTTTTTTATCCCGTAACGGTCTGATCTTCAGCGCACACCGAACATCATCTGCTCTGCGAGCAGGCGCTTGGTGGGCGGAAGTAAATCGATCGCACCTAGCGATAGTCCAAGCAAATGTTGCAAAGGGCTCCGGTCCGGTGCACTCGCAAATGCGCGCGCCATCAAGTCGGTGATGCGTAGCGTGGTGTTGCGATCCTTGCGACGCTGCGCTTCGAAGCTGACGAGTGACGCGGGTGAACGGTCACGCGCCAGTATCGATGCCAGCACCGACGCATCGCGCAGACCGAGGTTCAAACCCTGACCTGCAACCGGATGCAGCGTTTGTGATGCATTACCTATCGCAATCGTTCTGGCACTCGTGAAGGGTTCTGCATTGAGGCCTAGTGCATACGTGTGTCTGGCGCCGACGTGGGTGAATTGTCCCGCGCGCTGCCCGAAAGCCTGCTGCAACTCACGGAGAAATGCGTTGTCATCCAATGCTTGCAGATGCTCTGCGGTGGCTGGTCGCGCACACCACACCATGGAATACGCCTCATCCTGAGGCAGCATCGCCAGCGGCCCTTCCGCGGTGAAGCGCTCGAAAGCACGACCCGGTGGCCTGGTGGAGGCGCGCACAGTAGCGATGACGGCAACCTGCTCGTAATCGTGTTGACGTTGTCTGGCGACTTGTTCGCCGAATACGCCGCCCTCGGCCTGTACGACTAATGATGCCGTCAGTAGGCTTCCATCGGATAGCTGCAGATCGACATGGTCGTCAAACTCACGCTTGTCCGTCACCGACACCGGGCGCAACACGCTAAGACCGGATGGCAGCGAAGCATCAAGCGATGTGACCAGATCGCCGTAACGGCACACATAGCCGAGTGCCGGGAGCTTGTACTCGCTGCAATCGATCAGCGTGCGTCCAAAGCTGCCGCGACGGGATACGTGAATTTGCGTAATGGCAGTTACCGCAGCGGGCCAGGAATGAATCTGTGCCAGCAACTGACGGCTGCCAAAAGACAGCGCAAGCGAGCGAGGGTCCTTACCAGCGACATCGACCGGTTTTGCATCAAGCAGCGCAAGCGTGCGCGCGTCGACACCCCGCGCCACCAGCATCGATGCCAGCGCCAACCCTACCGGCCCGCCACCTACAATCGCGATGTCGACCGGCGATCTCATCATTAGGCGCGCATCACCGCTTCAATCTCGGTGATGGTCTTGGGTGCATTGCGAGTCAGGATATCGCAGCCATCTGCAGTCACCAGTGCATCGTCTTCGATGCGGATGCCGATATTCCAGAAATCTTCCGGCACACCTTCAGCAGGGCGTACGTAGATGCCAGGCTCGATCGTCAGCACCATACCGGGCAACAGCTTGCGCCAGGGTTTCTCGGTAGCCGTGACCGACGGGTCGCGGTAGTCACCGACATCATGCACGTCCATGCCCAGCCAGTGCCCGGTACGGTGCATGTAGAACTGCCGGTAGCTACCATTCGCAATCACATCATCCAGCGAGCCGACTTTGTTTTTGTCGAGTAAACCTGTGTCCAGCATGCCCTGCGCGAGTACCTTCAGCGCGGCTTCATGACCATCCGTAAAAAGTTTGCCCGGACCCGTTGCGGCGATGGCTGCATACTGCGATGCCAGCACGATCTCGTATAGTGTCTTTTGTGGCCCGCTGAATTTTCCATTAACGGGAAATGTACGCGTGATGTCCGACGCATAGCTGTCTAGTTCGCATCCAGCATCGATGAGTACTAAGTCGCCATCACGTAGCTCGGCATCGCCAGCACGATAGTGCAGCACACAGGCATTCGCGCCAGCAGCGACGATGGAACCATACGCCGGAAACTGCGAGCCGTTACGGCGAAATTCATGTAGCAGCTCGGCTTCAAGATGATATTCGCGCAAGCCAGCTCTAGCGGTACGCATAGCGCGCGCATGAGCTTCTGCTGCGATATCGGCAGCACGTTGCATGATTGCGATTTCGTCCGCATCTTTGACCAACCGCATTTCGTTGAGGATGGTTCGAATGTCGAAAGCAGCATTCGGTGCAGTCACGCCGGCGCGAACCTGAGCACGAACGGCATTCAGCCAGCCCTGAATCTGCGCGTCAAGCGTTGCATTACTACCCAGGGCATAAAAAAGTGCCGACGAATTCGCCATGAGCTTCGGCAGTTCGGTGTCGATGCTTTCGATGGTGAAAGCCGTGTCGAAACCGAATTTTTCCTGCGCGCCAGCCGGTCCGTAGCGATAGCCGTCCCAGATCTCGCGCTCTTCGTTTTTGTCACGACAAAATAAAATCGACTGATCTTTATCGCCTGCGATCAGTATGAGTGTTGCTTCCGGCTCCGGGAAACCGGTCAGATAATAGAAGTAGCTATCGTGCCGGTAGGGATAGTCGGCATCGGCATTGCGCATGACTTCGGGCGCGGTCGGGATGATCGCGATGCCGCCTCCCTGGGCATGCATCTTTGCCATCACCGCTGCGCGTCGCTGCGCAAAAGTCGTCATGTTCATGATCCTGCCTTCAAGGGTGCGTTTAATTGCTCCAGCCGCTCGACCGTGCCCACGTCGGTCCAGTCGCCGCGGTAGACCTCGCCACCAATTTTGCCCTTGTCTGCGAATTCGCGCAGGATAGGTGCGAGCTTGGCGGCCTCGCCGGCTTGCACACTGTTGAACAGCTCAGGACGGTACACGCCGATACCGGAGAACGTGAAGCGCGGCTCTCCGCTATTGGCGATCGCGTAATTGGCCAGTGCGAAATCACCTTCCGGATGATGCGCCGGGTTTTTCACCAGATACAGCCAGCCAAGGTCGCGCTGGTCGGTTGGATGCGGATGTCCCCACGGATCGTCTTCTTCCAATACATCTTTCACTGCTGAGAAATCGAAGTGCGGGCAGTAGATATCGCCGGCAACCGCCACAAACGGCGCATCACCTAGCAGATGCCGTGCTTTCGCGATCCCACCTGCGGTTTCTAGTGCAGTACCTTCGGCTGAGTAGACGATCGTCGCGCCGAACTGACTGCCATCACCCAGCGCGTCTTCGATCATCTGGCCAAGGTGTGCATGATTGATCACGATCTCGGTGATGCCAGCGCGAACCAGATTCAGGATATGCCAGACAATCAGCGGACGTCCCCGTACCTTCAGCAGTGGCTTGGGACAGGTATCAGTCAGTGGCCGCATCCGTTCGCCGCGGCCGGCCGCGAAGATCATGGCCTTCATGTCAGAAAGTGAAACCGACGCCGGTCTGCTTCTCGTCGAGCGTATCGAGTAATTTGATGAGTGGTGCAAATTCCTTGTAGCGGTATGCTGTCTTACGCGTGTATTCCATCACCAGCGGAATATCGTTCAGGTACCCGTCCTTGCCATCGCGGTGATAGAGGCGCGCGAAAATACCCAGCACCTTCAAATGACGCTGCAGGCCCATGAACTCGAAGTCGCGGTAGAAGACATCGACATCATGTGAGACCGGAAGACCAGCGCGACGTGCGCGCTCCCAGTAGCGTATCGCCCAGTCGAGCACCATCTCTTCGTCCCACTGAACGTAGGCATCGCGCAGTAAGGACACCAGGTCATAGGTGATCGGGCCGTACACCGCGTCCTGAAAATCCAGAATGCCGGGGTTGCCTTTATCCAGCACCATCAGGTTGCGCGAATGGTAGTCGCGATGCACATAGACCTGCGGCTGTGCGAGGTTATTTGCGAGCAGAATCTCGAACACCTTGTTCAGATCGGCGGTCTGTTTATCGTCCGGCGTCGCATTCAGATGTTTGCCGAGATACCACTCCGGGAACAGCATCAGTTCACGATGCAGTAGCGCGCGATCATATTCGGGCAGCTTGCCGGGCTGGCTCTGTACTTGCAACAGCACCAAGGCCTCGATCGCATCGATGTAGAGCTTATGAGCCGTGTCCGGGTTCAGCTGCTTCAGATATGTTGTCGAGCCGAGATCCGAAAGCAACAGGAAGCCACGTTCGACGTCTCGCGCGAGAATCTGCGGGACCGTGACACCGGTCGCACCAAATAGCTCGGCGACTTCGATGAACGGGCGCACGTCCTCCTGAGGCGGTGGTGCATCCATGACAATCAGCGTACCGCCGTCCGGCGTATCGACCCGGAAATAGCGGCGGAAGCTGGCATCCGCTGAGGCTGGGCGCAGGCTGTCAGGCAGGGTTGTCGGAGAGGTAAGTTTGGCAAGCCAATCGGCCACTTGCGACAGCCGGGGATCGTTGGTTCTGGAATCAGACATGGGGCGGAGAATCACGAGGTCGGGGATGCCTGCCGGCATGGAACAGGCAGTAAGTTCCCATATAATACGGGATTCGCCCGGCATCAGCGGCGCAAGACACCGATAAATCACCCCTCATGACCCGGCGACCGCCTTCAACGCAACCCCAGACAATAGTCCGCAGATCGTTGCTATCTCTGCTGATCGCGATGTCTATGGGGGGTGGCGCGCAAGCCCAGCAATCCTGGGTCGCTGACAAGCTGCAGCAGGACAACGCGCCTACAGTCGTCGAGGGCGAAGAAATTTCCGGCCGTCCGGAACGTGAAATCCGGCTCCTGCGTGAGGTTGAGATCACTCGTGGTAACACGGTCGTCAACGCTAATGATGTTTTTTTCGATGTGGTGGACGATCGCGTCGATGCCGAAGGTAATGTCCGCATTGTTCGTGCGGGCGACCGTTTCCAGGGCACGCTGCTCAAGCTGCATTTGGACACGGGTGTAGGCTTTATGGACAGCCCGGTATACCGCCTGCTGCAGCGGAACGCGCAGGGTTATGCGAAGCGCATTAATTTCGAGTCCGAAGATGTTGCTACGGTGATCGAGGGTGTGTACACGACGTGTAACGGCCCCGATCCCGACTGGTACCTCAAGACGGGTCGCCTAACGCTGGACGAGGGTACCGGTATTGGCGAGGCGCGCAACGCGGTGCTTGTTTTCAAGGGCGTGCCTATTGGCGGAACGCCGTCGGTGACTTTCCCGCTGTCCGAGGCCAAGAAATCTGGTTTCCTTGCGCCGACGATTACCACCACCTCAAATACAGGCTTGCAACTGACCTTGCCCTATTTCTGGGACATTGCGCCGAACCGTGACATTACCCTTTTCCCGCGTGTCATGACCAACGGTGGCTTGATGCTCGGTGCGGACGCTCGCTATCTCGAGCGGGAGTATGCAGGCGAGACCCGTTTCGAGTTTATGAACGACTCCGGCTACCCGAATTCCCTGCGCTACGCTATCAGCGCTCGTCATAATCAAACGATCGCGCCTGGAGTCGGCTTAGGTATCGACATGAACCACGTATCCGACAACGACTACGCGAGGGATTTCCCGTTCAGTCATGTATTTGACCGTCCTGGCATCAACCGCCGTCTGCTGCCTGAGACAGCCACCCTGTCCTATGCGCCAGGCGGACCTTGGTCGGGAACGCTGCAGCTGTCGGATTTTCAGGTGCTCCAAGATATCAACGGTACGCGCATCGTTCAGCCGTATGCACGATTGCCGCAGATGAATCTCTTCTATGCTAATGACAGCGATACAGGCTTTGGCCTGACAATGGCTTCTCAGTACACTCATTTTGCGCATCCCACGCTAGTGCAGGGTGACCGACTCATAGTCAACCCTCGACTGACTTACAATGAATTGCAAGGACCAGGCTATTTCCTGCGCCCTAGCGTTTCGATGCACGGTACGATGTATAACTTGGATCGAGCCGACGTTGCAATGAATGCGCCGACG
>CAZXRS010000130.1:0-6128 GCA_964642635.1 uncultured Bifidobacterium sp.
TTGCGCAGTCGGCAGCTCCAGCTGCAGAAAACGAGCAGGGCATTTCCGATATCGACGCGCTGAAGCAAGGCATGGAAGTGAAGGCGGTCGAATTCGTGAAGAGTGGTGCCGAAATCTATCGCAAGCAATGAAGATAGCCATCGAGCTCAATGGCGAGGCGCGCGAGATTGATGACAGCACTTGTGTGCAAGATCTAATCGATGCGCTGTCGCTGACCCACCAGGCGCTAGCGATTGCCGTGAACCGTGAAGTGGTGACTCGTGCGAAGTGGCGCGAGGTACGGTTTGCGGCGGGGGATAGGGTGGATATTGTGCGGGCTATTGGGGGTGGTTAAGTCATTGTTATTCGACCGTTTTGGGTCCCAGCTTGCGCTGGGACGACGTTTTAAGATGGGTCGGCTTTCAAAATCGTCGTCCCAGCGCAAGCTGGGACCCATCGCCGAGCAATCAACACACTAAAATTTGTAAACATCATGAGCACAACCTCATCCGACACCCTCACCATCGCCGGCAAACCCTACCGCTCTCGCCTGCTGGTAGGCAGCGGTAAATACAAAGACCTCGACGAAACCCGCCGCGCGACCGAAGCCGCCGAGGCCGAGATCATTACGGTGGCCATACGTCGCGTGAACATCGGGCAGGATCCGAATGCACCTAACCTACTCGACGTGGTTCCGCCCTCGAAGTACACCATCCTTCCGAACACCGCCGGCTGCTACAACGCGAAAGACGCGGTGTACACACTGCAGCTCGCACGTGAACTGCTGAACGGTCACCAGCTGGTCAAGCTCGAAGTGCTCGGTGATGAGAAAACGCTATTCCCCAACATGCCCGAAACGCTGAAGGCAGCCGAGACACTGGTGAAAGATGGTTTCGACGTGATGGTCTACTGCAGCGACGACCCCATACAAGCCAAGATGCTCGAAGAGATTGGCTGCTGCGCTGTCATGCCTTTGGCGTCATTGATCGGATCCGGCATGGGCATCCTGAATCCCTGGAATCTGTCGCTGATCATCGAGAACGCGAAAGTGCCGGTGCTGGTCGATGCGGGTGTGGGTACCGCCTCGGATGCAGCGATTGCAATGGAACTCGGCTGCGATGGCGTGTTGATGAACACCGCGATCGCCGGCGCCAAAGATCCGGTGCGCATGGCGCGCGCGATGAAGCTGGCAGTTGAGGCTGGCCGTGAAGCTTTTCTTGCCGGCCGCATTGCGCGCAAATTCGCCGCATCGCCATCGTCGCCCATGGCGGGCCGCATTGTATGACGAAAGCTTGCGTGCTGGTGTTCGCCGGACTCGATCCGAGTGGTGGCGCCGGCATACAGGCCGACATACAGGCAATCAGCGCAGCAGGTGCGCATCCACTGCCCATCATTACTGCGTTGACGGTGCAGGATAATCAGCATGTACATGAAGTACATCCTGTTGAGCCTTCGGTCTTACGCGAGCAGGCTGCGGCGCTGATGAAACGTGCAACGCGTATCGATGCAGTAAAAATTGGCATCGTTGGCAGTGCATCGAATGCGCAGGTGATTGCTGAGGTGATTGCCGCTTTACGTGCGCAGCACGCCGACCTCCCCGTCGTGCTTGATACAGTGCTAGCCAGTGGTCATGGTGATGGTTTGACCAAGGGTGATGCCGTACAGGCACTGGCGCCATTACGCAAACTTGCGACCATTCTTACACCCAACCTGCCTGAGGCACGCGCGCTGTGCAGTGTAGATTTGATCGACGCTCAGGCCAGCATGCTGCTGCGCGACGCGCCGCATGTGTTGATTAAGGGTGGGCATGGTGTCGGCGACACCGTGATCAATGCGTGGTTTTGTGCAGAGGGACGGCGCGACTGGTCATGGCCGCGCCTGCAAGGTGAATTTCATGGCTCCGGTTGTACGCTCGCTTCAGCCATCGCCGCAAGGCTGGCGCAAGGGTTGAACATGCAAGCAGCGTTAGATTCTGCTCAGCGCTATACCGACACCTCACTACAAAACGCATTCAGTATCGCCGAGGGACAATCGATTCCCGATCGCATGAAGGAGACGGCATGAAAGGCCTGTACCTCGTCACACCCGACTGGGATGACACCGATAAGCTCGTCGCTGCCAGCGAGCAGGCCATCGCCGGTGGCGCAACCCTGCTGCAGTACCGTCACAAGACCGCGGATAGCCATCTGCGCACCGAGCAGGCGTCGGCCCTACTGGCTTTATGCCGTCGTCTCAACGTACCGCTGATCATCAATGATCATGTAGCGCTATGCGAACAATTAGATGCTGACGGTATTCATGTTGGCGGTACCGATGCATCGGTGGCCGAGGTGCGCGCGCGTCTGGGCAAAGAAAAGATTGTCGGCGCCTCCTGTTACGGCGATCTGCAACTCGCAAGAAACGCAGTCGCCGCTGGCGCCAGCTATGTCGCGTTCGGCGGCTTTTACCCGTCGCGTGTTAAAAAATACGAGGTGACGACGCCGCCGGACATCATCACCCGCGCTTTGGCAGAAATCGATGCGCCACTATGCGTGATCGGTGGCATGACGATCGATAACAGTCGCCCCTTGATTGCTTTGGGTGCTCACATGGTAGCTGCGATCAGTAGCGTCTACTCAGTAGGCGATCATCGATCGGCCGCATCGGCATTCGCTGATTTATTTCGATGACCGCTCCATCCTCTTAAGCTCCTGCGTTCTTTACGGATTCTGTCTCCAGGACAGCATCTCTCCAAACACTTCATTCTATCGATGAGACTGGAACTCGGTCTTACCTCGCGCTACTCAGCAGCCGCCTAGATCATTCACGCACATTTCATTCGTCGTATGCGATCGCTGGATCTTGATCTTCATATCGACATCCAGCGGCATCAATCAATACGACTGATCAACATTCAGTCCTAACTGCGACAAATCATTTTGGTTTTACCTTGATTAAGGAGTCATTTGTATGCTTCCCAATTCGCCTGTGCCACTCAAGCGAAGCACTGATCACACATTTAGTGCCAGCGAAAACCATGTACCACTGAGCCCGAGTGGGAATGTAAAAAATATTCGCGTGATCTGTACGGCGTTACGTCAGAGAAGTGATGGCGACATTGTTCGCGCCGGTTATACGCCAAATGGCAAGCCATTCGTTGAATTTTTAAGAAAAAAAAGCATGGCGGTGAGTTGCGATAAAAATGCGATTGATGTGAGAAAACAAAGGGATGAATTTGCAAGGATTCTCTGGAACACTGCCGAGACCGCATCCCGAAGCTTTAAATACGCCACACTGGAGCAAAGCAATGCGATTTTTTTATTGAAAATGGCTTCCCGCTCCATTCCAATCGGAAGAGATTTCAGGGTACGTGATATAAAACCGTACATCGAGATATTGAATCGAGCGTACCAACAAGGCATCACCAAAGCCTGGCAGGAAAGGGAGATCGATCCTTATCGGGAAGAACCGTCGCATCGAAAAAAAATAAGAAAGCAAAGAGCGAAACAATTCTTAAACATGGCGCCAGCCACGCGACTCCATCTCGTTAATTCGCTGATTCGTCCGCAGGACAAGGGACCGGAAAAAGCGATTGCAGCGGTCAAGGCAATGGAGGAATTTATGCGCCATTACTTGAATCCGAAAGAATCTCATCGAGAGATGGTAAGAAAAGTAAAGGACAATGAAGACCTTCAGTTCTTTTGTCATCGCTGGATAGCGGATCATCCGCTCAGCAAGTCGAAGGGAAGCATTTACCATTCAGACCACAAATTCGAACCTTATTCATGGCCTAGGTTGCTCGATCTAGTGTGTCCTTTGATCGTGAAAGAACATCGAAGGCATGTTGTGCTCCAGCCCCGTGGCGACAGTCGTTTTGGAAGAGACGGGATGATGTTTCAACGATCCTCTTCACAAGTATCTACTAAATTGCCTGACAGCGCGAAACCTGAACCTGTTCACCAAGATCCGGCCATGCAAAGCTTTCTGGTGGAGACCATGGCAATAAGAACCGAGCCAGTATTTTCTGCTCGGCTCTGTAGCAGTGATCAACAAACAATGACAGAGTCCTACATTGTTGACGTGATGCCGTTGGAAATTGAGCCCGAGTTTGTCGCTCGACCAGTCGACGTCGTTGCCAATGCCCAGTCTGAAGACATTCAGCATTAAAAATTTGAAATCCTGATAGAGCATATGCCGGAGCGACGCGGCAACGCCCCGGCATATAATCTCAGGATGCAAAACCTCCTGCACAACCTCAATCCCGAGCAACTCGCCGCTGTCACCCTTCCTCCGCAGCCCGCACTCATTCTTGCCGGCGCCGGCTCCGGCAAAACCCGTGTCCTCACCACGCGTATTGCATGGCTGATTCAGACCGGCCAGGTGTCACCGGCCGGGGTGCTGGCCGTGACCTTTACCAACAAAGCGGCCAAGGAAATGCTGGCGCGTTTGTCGGCGATGCTGCCGATCAACACGCGTGGTATGTGGATAGGCACCTTCCACGGGCTGTGCAATCGGCTGCTGCGCGCCCACTATCGTGACGCCGCGCTACCGCAGACTTTCCAGATACTTGACTCGGCGGATCAGCTATCGGCCATCAAACGCTTGCTCAAGCGGCTGAATGTCGATGATGAAAAATACCCGCCCAAGCAGCTGATGTACTTCATCAATAGCGCGAAAGATCAGGGCTTGCGCGCGGATGCGGTCGAGGCTAGCGATGATTTCACCCGCAGATTCGTCGAGCTCTACGCTGCCTATGACGAGCAGTGCCAGCGCGAGGGCGTGGTCGATTTCGCCGAACTACTGCTGCGCAGCTATGAACTGCTGTCACGTAACCAGCCATTGCGCGAGCACTATCAGGCAAGGTTCAAGCACATGCTGGTTGACGAGTTTCAGGACACGAACGATTTGCAATATCAGTGGCTGAAGCTGATCGCGGGGCAGCACAATGCAGTATTCGCCGTCGGCGATGATGATCAGAGCATCTATGCCTTCCGTGGTGCGAATGTCGGCAACATGGCTGCGTTTGAGCGTGAGTTCAATGTGCAAAACCTGATCAAGCTGGAGCAAAACTACCGCTCCCATGGCCACATTCTGGATTCGGCCAATCAGCTGATCTCGCATAACACCAACCGTCTCGGAAAAAACCTTCGCACGGATGCCGGGCACGGCGAGCAGGTGCGGGTTTATGAGGCATCAAGTGATCTGCAAGAGGCACAGTGGCTGATTGAGGAAACCAAAAGCCTGATCAATGAAGGCTGGCTGCGCAGTGAGATTGCGATGCTCTATCGCTCTAATGCACAGTCGCGCGTGATCGAACATGCCTTGTTCACCGCGGGTCTGCCGTATCGCGTGTACGGCGGACTTCGCTTCTTCGAGCGTGCCGAGATCAAAAGCGCGATTGCCTACCTGCAGCTGATCGACAATCCCAACAACGACTCTGCATTCCTGCGGGTGGTGAATTTCCCAACGCGCGGCATTGGCGCGCGCTCGATCGAACAGCTACAGGATGCGGCGCGGCAGTACGGCGTATCGCTGTACGCAGCCGTACCTTATGTAGCCGGCAAAGCCGGAAGCTCGCTCGGTAGCTTCGTCAAGATGATCGAAGGCATGCGCTTTGAAACGCAGCAGCTGCCCTTGCCAGAAATGGTGCAGGTGATGATCGAGAAAAGTGGTCTGATCCTGCACTACCAATCCGAGAAAGAAGGGGCCGACCGCATCGAGAACCTTGAGCAGCTGGTGTCAGCAGCGACCGTATTCGTGTCGGAAGAAGGCTTCGGTCTGGACTCGCCAGCGCTGCTGGGACCGCAGGCACAGCCAGCAGCCAATGCGCTGGTAACAACGGGTGATGGCACCGAGATCATTGATGCCGACGCGCCGCTGGTCACCGTGATGTCGCCGTTGTCGGCCTTCTTGTCGCATGCATCGCTGGAAGCGGGTGACAATCAGGCACAGGCAGGGCAAGACGCAATACAACTGATGACAGTCCATTCAGCGAAAGGTCTGGAATTTGATGCGGTGTTCATCACCGGCCTCGAGGAAGGGTTGTTCCCGCATGAGAACAGCGAAGAGGCGGATGATGGTGTTGAGGAAGAGCGGCGGCTGATGTACGTGGCGATCACCCGCGCGAGAAAGCGCCTGTACATGAGCTTCGCGCAAACCCGCATGCTGCA
>CAZXRS010000131.1:0-6104 GCA_964642635.1 uncultured Bifidobacterium sp.
GTATCAATCTGACGCTGTACAAGCTGGAAGCGATCATGGAAGGTGATCTCGACGAACTGACGACGGCGCTGATGGCAGAGCATCAGGCGGAGTTGCTGGCGGCGCTGGCTGAATAAGGATTAAGAACCAACATTTAAAGACACTGGATCCCGGCCTGCGCCGGGATGACAGTTTTAATGTCAGCGGTATTTACATCGTCATACCGGCGCAGGCCGGGATCCAGCGACTTTCAAACAACTCGATACAGATATGGCCAAGCTCAGCAAACCCCTGCTTCTCCTCATCGCACTCGCCTGCACAGCCATGCTCGCAGTCGGCCTCTACCTGCAACTTCAGCTCGACATGCTGCCCTGCCCGCTCTGCATCCTGCAGCGCTACGCATTCGCAGCGATCGCATTGATATCGATAATCACCTTGGCGCTGCCAGCAGCAGCAACGCGCATCGGCGCGTCGATCGCATGCATGGCCTCACTGTCTGGCGCCGGTATAGCGATACACCATCTGTGGGTGAAGGCTCATCCAACGGTCTCTTGCGGCATCGACCCGCTGGAGACATCACTCAACAAAATCGCTCCGGCGCAATGGTTTCCGTCGCTGTTTCAGGCCGACGGATTGTGCACTACTGAATACGATCCGATTCTCGGACTATCCATTCCCGCATGGGCGTTGATCTGGTTTGTGATCTTTGCGCTGCTGACCGCGGCTATCGTCATTCTGAACAGGCGCAAGCTATGAACATCGAAGGCCTGCTAAAGCTGGCGCTGATCGATCCTCTGGAAGCGCGGATTCTGCTCGCGCACGCGTTGAAATGCACGCGCGTGCAACTCGTGATCCGATCGAAAGATGCGCTGACGCCACAACAGGTGACCGAGGTCAGTGAACTATTCATGCGCCGCATGCAGGGCGAGCCCATTGCCTACCTGACCGGCGAACGTGAGTTTCATGGACTACGCTTCGAAGTGACGCCCGACGTACTGATCCCACGCCCGGAGACAGAACTGCTGGTCGAACTGGCGATGGAAAAATTACCGAAAGGTGGCAGCGTCATTGACCTAGGTACCGGATCAGGTGCAGTTTCGGTCACGCTCGCGCATGAACGACGCGATGCCAAAATCAGCGCAACCGATGTCAGCGAAGCGGTATTGGCGGTCGCGCGCCGTAACGCCGCGCATCATGGCGTATCGCTACGCTTCATTCATAGCGACTGGTATGCCAAGGTCGATGGCACATTTGACGTGATCGTCAGCAACCCTCCTTATATCGCTGCTGGTGACCCACATCTGACCCAAGGTGACTTGCGCTTCGAACCGCGCTCGGCGCTCACTGATGATGCAAACGGCATGATGCACATCGGCGCAATCATTGATGGCGCTGCGAAGCACCTGAAGCAAGGCGGCTGGCTGCTACTGGAGCATGGTTATGATCAGGCAGCGGCAGTACGCGCGCTACTGACCAGGGCCGGCTGGCAGCAGGTGCAAAGCTGGCAGGACCTATCTGGCATTGAGCGAGTCAGCGGTGCGGTGTGTCCCGTGAACTGATGTGATGTCAATTCCTAAGTTTTCATATTTTTCTATTCAAGTTAGTTGATGATGTTGCCCTCCATTGAACAACGCCTCGCCGGCGAACTGGCGGCCCGAACCGAGCAAGTAAAAGCAGCCATCGCATTGCTGGACGAAGGAGCGACGGTGCCTTTCATCGCGCGCTACCGCAAGGAAGCGACAGGCGGTCTCGATGACACGCAATTACGACTGCTGGAGGAGCGTCTACGCTATTTGCGCGAGCTTGAAGCACGGCGAGAGGCGATCATTGCATCGATCGAAGAGCAGGGAAAAATGACGCCTCAGCTAAAGGCCGCGATTTTGTCCGCAGAGGATAAGACCCGTCTGGAAGATTTGTATCTGCCCTACCGCCAGAAACGCCGAACGAAGGCGCAGATCGCCGTTGAGGCCGGATTGGAGCCGCTGGCGGATGCGCTGCTAGGTAACCCCACACTGAACCCGGAAGAGGAAGCGGCAAAGTTTCTGCGTCCGGCGTTTACTACCGATCAGGGTGAGAATCCCGGCGTAGCCGATGTGAAAGCGGCGCTGGATGGTGCGCGCCAGATCCTGATGGAACGATTTGCTGAAGACGCGAGCTTGCTGCAAGATCTGCGTGCATACCTGCTTGATCATGGCGTGGTTGAAACGAAAGTGGTCGAGGGCAAGGAGGCGGCTGGAGAGAAGTTTGCCGATTACTTCGATTACTCGGAGCCGCTATCTCAAATTCCTTCCCACCGTGCGCTCGCCATTCTGCGTGGTCGTCGTGAAGAGATGCTGACGGTCGCACTGCGTCTCGATAGCGAAGAAGAAAAACCCACCTGGGCATCTCCACCGAATCCGTGCGAGAGCCGTATCGCACAGCGCTTCGGCATCTCCCAGCAAAACCGTGCCGCCGACAAATGGCTAATGGACACCGTGCGCTGGGCATGGCGCGTGAAGATCTTTATGCATCTCGATACCGAGTTGATGACCAAGCTGCGCGAGGAGGCCGAAGTTGAAGCAATTCAGGTGTTCGCGCGTAACCTGAAGGCTCTGCTGCTGGCCGCCCCCGCCGGCCCTCGCGCGACGATGGGCCTTGATCCTGGTCTGCGAACCGGAGTGAAGGTGGCGGTAGTGGATGTCACCGGCAAAGTAGTGGATACCGCGACCATTTATCCGCACCAGCCTCGCAATGACAGGGAGGGATCGCTGCACACGCTGGCGTTGCTGGCGAAAAAACACAACGTTTCTCTGATCGCCATCGGCAATGGCACGGCCTCACGCGAAACCGACCGACTTGCGCAGGAGCTGGTGAAAGGCTTGCCGGAGCAGAAACTGAATACGATCGTCGTGTCCGAAGCGGGTGCCTCGGTGTACTCAGCGTCGGAGTATGCATCGAAAGAATTGCCGGAGCTCGACGTGTCGCTGCGTGGGGCGGTTTCTATTGCGCGACGCCTACAGGACCCTCTGGCAGAGTTGGTGAAAATCGAGCCGAAATCCATCGGTGTAGGGCAGTACCAGCACGATGTGTCACAGTCGCGTCTGGCGCGCTCGCTGGATGCGGTGGTGGAAGACTGTGTAAATGCCGTTGGCGTCGACGTGAATACCGCTTCGGTGCCGCTACTGTCGCGCGTGTCAGGCCTGAACAGCAGCGTGGCACAAAGTATTGTGAACTACCGTGACCAACGCGGCATGTTCAGCTCACGCGCTGCGCTGCGCGAAGTTCCACGGCTTGGCGACAAGACCTTCGAACAGGCAGCTGGCTTCCTGCGTGTGATGAATGGCGACAATCCACTCGATGCTTCTGCCGTGCATCCGGAATCCTATCCGCTGGTCGAGAAAATCCTCACTGACATTAAACGCGATGTGAAAACCGTGATTGGCGACAGCGGCCTGTTGAAGTCGCTCGACCCTCAGCGTTATGCAGACGATCGATTCGGTGTACCGACCGTAGCCGATATCTTGAAGGAGCTCGACAAGCCAGGCCGCGACCCGCGTCCGGCCTTTGTGACCGCAAGCTTCAAGGAAGGCGTTGAGGAGCTCTCCGACCTGCGCCCGGATATGATCCTCGAGGGTGTGGTGACCAACGTCGCCGCTTTTGGCGCCTTTGTCGATATCGGCGTGCATCAGGATGGTCTAGTGCATATTTCCGCTTTGTCGAATCAGTATGTGAAGGATCCACACTCTGTGGTGAAGGCCGGACAAGTGGTCAAGGTCAAGGTGCTGGAAGTCGACGTCAAGCGCAAACGCATTGCGCTGACTATGCGCCTGACGGATGCAGCGCCAGCGGCAGGCGAGCGACGCGAGCCGCGGGAGCGGGGGGGCCCGCCCCGGGCCGCACAGTCGCGCCAAGAGCTGGCACCGACTGACACCGCGATGTCGGCGGCCTTTGCAAAATTGAAGCGCTGAAGCACGGCGCGCCGTAGGGCGCCGTTACCGGCAGCTCGCGGCACAAACCCCTATACTTGGCTTTTGATTACCCCTGCTACGAAGGAAAAAATATGAGCGACATACAAGCATGGATTAAGGAAACCGTGACTTCCCACCCGGTGGTCCTGTTCATGAAGGGCACGGCACAATTCCCGCAGTGTGGCTTCTCGGGTCGCGCGATTGAATTGCTGAAGTCGGTCGGCGTTGAGAACCTGGTTACCGTGAATGTGCTGGAAGATGATGAAGTCCGCCAAGGCATCAAGGAATATTCGAACTGGCCAACGATTCCTCAGTTGTATGTGAAGGGCGAGTTCATCGGCGGTGCGGATATCTTGACCGAGATGGCTCAGTCCGGCGAACTGCAGGCCGTGATCAAAGGCTGACACTGTGAAGCGCCTGATTGTCGCCATGACCGGCGCGTCTGGCGCGTTGTACGGCGTGCGGCTGCTTGAGCAGCTACGCGCTACTGCCGGTGTGGAGACTCATTTGATGATCTCCGATGCTGCTGCGCTGAATCTGCATCACGAACTTGATATCAAGCGCCGCGATATCGAAGCACTCGCCTCTCACGTGCACAGCGTTCGCGATATCGGCGCCTGCGTCGCCAGCGGCTCGTTTCATTCAGATGGCATGGTGATCGCGCCGTGCTCGATGAAAACACTGGCTTCCGTTGCACACGGCATGTGTGACAACCTGATCACCCGTGCTGCTGACGTGATGCTGAAGGAAAGACGGCGCCTGGTGCTCATGGTGCGCGAGACGCCGTTCAACCTGGCCCATCTGCGCAATATGACCGCAGTGACCGAGATGGGTGGCATCATCTTCCCGCCACTACCTGCGCTGTATCAAAAGCCCCAAACCATTAACGACATGGTCGATCACACGGTCGCCCGCGTGCTCGACTTACTCGGTCTCGACCATGAGTTGGCGCCGGAGTGGGCTGGGCTGAAGTCGACAGACTGATCCGGCTCTTGCGTTAGCAGACGCTAGGTGCGATTGATGTTGATGTCCACCGGCACCGCGTCGCCATTCGGCACTTCCTCGGGTTGGGGCAAGGGATCCGTGCTGGGTGAGCGCTGTTCTTGTAGCCGCTCTCGTAAGCCATTGACCATGCGTCTGATCGCGTCTTTGTAGCCATTCATCGAGAATGTACTGATCTTGAATTGACCCGTCGTCAGAGGAAAAGCAAATCCAACGGCGTCAGATTGTGCCAGCGCGTCATTCAACGGCTTGGATTCATTAAACCAATAGAGCATCACATCACCGTTTGCTGTCGACATGGGCTCGCAAATGGCATCGAAGGCCAGCGCGCCCACGCGAGTCGTCAACATCAACGGATAATTGTTTCCGGCTTCGCAGGGTACGCCGTTCGCGAAATAATAGCGGCAGACACGGTCTGCGCAGAGCGTGCCGAACATCGAAAGACCGTTTTCATGCGTGGATGCCTCGCCCATGCTATCGCGGAACTGTGACACCCAGTCGCCGTGCTCCAGACGGTCTTCTGCGCGCAAGGGGCCCGCGAGAGCAGTCAAGCATATGACCAGCAAGAACAAACGTCGCATCACACCTCCAAAAAATGTTTTTTTATGGAATGTAGCATGAGGTGAGGCGGCGCTCTGCCACCCGGCTGAAAACACTTGATTGATGTGTTCGATCTCCTCTGCCCGCCGACTGGTGCAAGCTACGCAGATCGCGGTGCCGAGAGACAAGATGCCCATCGTCTATGAATTGTTGTTTTGATCACACGCCCCATGATTTTTCTTAAGAAAGCGCTTATGGTTTCATGGCTAGGACACAAGGCCTGCTCGTTCGGGCACAGTTTGCAGTGACACTGCGGTGCAACAATCCCCTATCGGGATTGCATGGATTTTTAACCTGTTGCAAGTGAATTTTTCATGCATCAGGCGGCGGAAATGCCTGCATCATCAGGGATATAATCCGCCGCTTTATCTTTAACTCCCATCAGTTTCTGGAGACACGCTATGGGCTCTTTAGCAAAACAATTCGGGTGGTTGGCGCTGGCCTTGCTGGGCGCTTTTGCGCTCGGCACGGTGGCACTGTCGCGCGGTGAAACCATCAATGCGCTGTGGATCGTCGTCGCCGCCGTCGCGATCTATCTGATCGGCTATCGCTACTACGCACAGTTCATCGCTACCC
>CAZXRS010000132.1:0-6094 GCA_964642635.1 uncultured Bifidobacterium sp.
CGGTGCCCGCTGCTTTAACCGCATTCAGAGAAAACAGCGCTGCTGAAGAATCAGCCGCATGCAACAGCTATGGCGCCTTCTTGTTGCGAGCCATGAATTTCTTTGCCCAAGCGCGTGTCTCATCATTCGTATCCCAATACCAGCCATCGGTCAGATACATACCCTGAGCAATCGGTAGACCAATCGCGTGCACGTCATTGACGAACATCAGCAGGCCTGCCAGCTTCATCTTCTTATTAATACCGAATTCATTCGCTGCCTTGATGGAGTTCACGGTGTCACCACCGGCGTTTGCCAGACCTAGCACTTGCGCTTTGGATGCCTGCGCCTGAAGCAGGAAAGATGAGAAGTCTGAAGCAGACAGCGGATGTCGAACCGTTCCCAGGACACGGCCGCCGTTGGCTTTTACCACTTGCGTCGCATCACCTTCCAGCGACATGCCGAATACGTAGTCTGCGGTTAGAAAGAACCAGTCCTTATTGCCTTGCTTGGTCAGCGCGGCGGCCGTACCTCTTGCCATTGATGCCGTGTCGTACGCGTAATGAATGGTGTACGGCGTGCATTCTTCGTTGGTGAGTCGCGAACTACCTGCACCAATCGCGATGAAGGGTTTCTTTTTCTCGGCGGCCACCTTCGCCATCGCCAGGTTGGTGGCAGAGTTGGTGCCGCCGATCAGCATATCCACGCCCTGCTGGTCGAACCACTCACGAGCGCGGGATGCCGCGATATCGGCTTTGTTTTGATGGTCAGCGGACACAAATTCGATTTTCTTTCCGTTGATCGAGCCGCCCAGATCAGCGATCGCCATCTTGATAGCATCGGCGCCGGCAGGACCGTCCACATCGGCATACAGCCCCGACATATCAGTGATAAATCCTATCTTGATCGTGTCATTCGAGATTTGTGCATGGGCCGTCATTGCAGTGGCGCCGGCAAAGGTGACAGCCAGCGAAAGCATTTTGAGTTTCAATTCGGTCTCCTATTTATTCGTGTAACGATGACTAATCCGGACGAAGAATCTTAGCATGCCTGTTTCAGGCAGGATCTACCCGGCAAGCTTACCTGATCGCCGCGTCAAACACGGCAGCACCTCATCGATTCCCGAAAAACGCAAGTCACCGACACGGATCAAATGCATGAACTTGTACGCATGGGACTTGCCTATTCACTATCGATGGTGCCGCACGCAGGACGGCGGCAGCCGTGTGCCTCATCAATCGCGACACAGGAGATAAGCATGGAAATCAATTCCCCCTCGAGCGCCACCGAGTCTGCCGGCCTGCACAAGGAGAAGGATACAAGCTCTGGCAGCTCTGGCAGCGCGAGCAGTCTGGGCACCAAGGCCAACCGCATCAGAAATGAGTTATCTAATCTGAAGAATGATCTGGATGCGCTGATGTTGCACGCGACAACACTCAACGAACATGAGCTAAGTGACGCACGTGACCGTATTCTGGCTCGACTCTCATCGATGCGATACGCAGCAAGAGGCATCGCTGATCAGGCCGGACGCCAGCTAAGTCAGAGCCGCGAGATCACGGTGGACTATGTGCGCGACAAGCCACTGCAATCTGTGGCGATTGCAGCCGGCATTGGTCTGCTACTGGGTGCGATGATGCGACGTGAGTGACAGGATAAAAGGATTCGTCGCGTGTTTGAAACCCTGAAAAAATCGAAGCAACTATCTGTTATCGCACTCGACCGCTTGAGTGACTATCTGGCGCTGCTGCGGATCGAATTGAAGATGCAGGGACGCGAAATAGGTACGCAGATCGCAGGCTATGCCTTAGCGGCCTTATGCGCTGTTTTCATGCTGCTGTTTATCGGCGTCGCCATCATCGTGAGCTTCTGGGAGAGCGAATACCGCGCGATCGCTGCCTGGGGCGTAGTCGTGATCTATGCCGGTGGTGCCTGGGCAGGCGTTTCGCTTGCGCTACGCCATAGCGGCAAGATCACCGTGCTGGGAACGCTGAGTGATGAAATCCGGCGTGATGCTGCGCTTGTTAGGGAAAGTCTATGAAACCTTCGCTAGAAGATGAACGCCGTGCGCTGCTTGAACATATTGAAGCCAGTCGAGCGGTATACCGTCGCATGCTGTCTGAAGCTTCATCGCTGCGATCCGAACGACATGTGTTACATCCCCTTAATTCATTGCGACACACCAATATCAAGCCCGGAGATCGTGCCATTGCATGGATGAAAGCTCACCCGCTCTGGGTTGCTGGCGGCGTTGCCTTGGTGGTACTGCTCATGCCGCGACTGAAGATCATCGGCCATCGATTCATGAACGATATTTCAAGCCCGAAGCATAAGCCCCCACCGCGCAACACACTACGCACACTGCTGACTGTCACGGCTCTATTGCTGCGCGACCCTTCACGTGTAGGTACAGCTACACGAATGATGAAATCAGCTTGGCAATGGATGCAGCGACACCGCACTGCTTGATCGCTTCCGTAGACAATTTCTACTGGAACGGTTCTATTCGATTGAACTCATTAAGTCAAAGATTTTCCTAATCGTGTTTTTTGGAGCCAGCATGAAGTCACTCATCTCTTGGACGGGATTATTCATCCTCGGCGTTGCACTGATTGGCTGCAATACGATGCGTGGTTTTGGTCAGGATGTGCAACGCGGCGGAGAAAAGGTCGAGGACGCCGCCAGCGACACACAGAAAAAGAAGTAATCTGTCCGATCTAGCGCTGGTTACATTGGCATCGGTGCGGCTACAGGGCAAAGGCCGATGGCAATCTTGTTGACGGGCGGTAGCGGTAACCTTTCCCAACGCCTTTCTGCCTCCTCGTTCGCCAATACGGGCATGGCCGCCGATCCGGACCACGGTAAGCAATCGGAGACGGTATGGTCGTAGTAGCGATATACGGCTATCTGAAAATCGGGATCCACGGCTTTCGTTGCGTACAGTGCCAGCATTTTCATGGCACCACATCCTAACAACGTCAGGAGCAATATCATAAGGAATCCAGGACGGACAGGCCTCAGGACCTTCGGTGCCGTTGCTTCTTCCCGAGGGATGTCGGTCTCATAGGGAGCATTCATCGCGACACCCTGGAGACCATCGTCACGAGAACGTGTAGTACACCAGTCTTACCAGCCCCGAGTCGAAGTAAAGCGCTTGCCACGGTATCACCACAGGCGCCTTTCCTCCTTGGGGCGTGACAACGACGAAACGAAGTTGTCGGCTACGCATATCGACTAGTACAGATTTCACGCGACCCATCATTTGACCCGTCGCAGTCACTACCGGACATGCTCGAAGCAATTCTGTGGCCGAGGACTGGCCGGCACTCATGTAGGCGAATCGTCTACCCTGCGACTTCGCAGCACCGGTTCTACCCTCGACATTTTTCAGCATGAAGCGCTCTCCAATGAGTAGGATTCGACAAGTCGCCTGTTCATCGAGTTCACGCCTCGCACGCTACGTCATACTGCTATTATTTTATTAGCCTCACAAATCCGCTCTGGCCGCAGGAGCGGCTTCGCCCGACTCGACCCAAGGCATGCGGTGCGCACCCAGCGCACCGAGCGCACCGCCCGTTAGCGATAGCAACAACGACAGCGAAACTGCACCAAAGACGAGCCAGGCCGCCGCACTCGCGCCCTTGATCGCTCGATCTGCCGCGGCCCTTCCCTGCGGCGATGCCTGCTCGGGTGAGCCGGACAGAATCAATGCCTGATCGACGATACTAGCCGCGCGGTCGCGCTGTACACCCATGACGCTGTTCAGGTAGTTGATCGCCTGATCGCGCCTTCCACTGGCAATGTACTGCTGTAGCGTGCGCATCGTGTCCGCACTGACATGGGTGTCGAGCTGACGATTGAGTAATTCTGTCAGGGCACGAGTACTAGCTCCACTCTGTGTAAGCACGGTGGCGCCTTGTCCGATGCCTGAAAACAGCCCGGTCAGCAATGACCCACCCGCCGAGGTCGCCAGCACAACAAACAATAGGGTCGTGACTGACCACGACACGGCACCGTGCAAAATGCCATCTATCTTCCGTCTCAGACCGGACAGTCGCCCAGTGACGTACGCGCCGGTGAAGGCGGATATCAGCATAGCGATGCCCGCCCATACCAACGCACCGATACCCGGTGCCTCGGCCTGCTGCACGCTGGTCATCGACAAACCGCTGGCGATACCTAACAGTGTTAGTACCAGCTGTGCCGAGATACCGACCGCCACACCGGCAAGTACTGCGCTCCATCGAATCGACGGAAACAGCGGGCGTCGAATCATGTTTTCCGGCGCAATCGGGATGCCGCCGGGATAATGTGTTCCGGTGTCGATTTGTAGGGTGGCCATGGTCAATCTCCTCGCATCAATGTATTCAGCGAGTTGGAGTTCGTGTTTGGTGAATCCTCGCGCCGGTTTGGTATCGATCAAATCGATCCGCCGGAATGACTCCAGTGGGCAGGGTTTCATTACGCTGAGTGACCGTATTCGACTGCATGACTGACGATTAATTCAGCAACCCTTGCTCGCCGCCTATCAAGCTCAATCGTTGATCCGCCGTTACCGATCTCGCTAGCATTCCGGTCTGCTGATGGTGGCTGTACCCTTCAAGCCGGTTGTATAAAGTCTTGAGACTGATGCCGAGCAGATCGGCGGCACGTTTCTTCACGCCACCACACAGATCCAGTGTCGCGAGTATGAACTGTCGATCAACATCCGCCAGCGATGTCCCGATCGGAACTGCCAGCGTCAACGCTGTCGCCGTAGATTGCGCCGGACCGGGTACGAGCGAACTGCTATCGATCGTCTGGTCAGATAAGATGAAAGCACGATGAATGAAATTTCGCAGTTCTCGTACATTGCCTGGCCAGTGATAACTGTTCAGTGCGGATAGCAAGGTAGCGGAAAAATGCTTTTGCGTGCTATACGCTGCATTGAATTCATCGAGAAAATGAAGTGCAAGCAGAGCGATATCACTATCACGTTCACGTAACGCGGGAATCTGTAGCGGGAAAACATTGAGCCGGTGGAAAAGATCCAACCGTAGCTTCCCCTCAGTGATGGCAGTCTCTGGATCCCGGTTGGTAGCAGCAATGATTCGCAGGTCAGTTTGAATTTCCTGATTACTGCCGATGCGCATAAACGTTCCGGTCTCAAGCACGCGAAGCAACTTCACCTGTAGCTCTATCGGCATCTCTATCACTTCATCGAGAAATAAGGTGCCGCCAGAGGCACGTTCAAAATAGCCTTTGTGCTGTCGATCGGCACCGGTAAAGCTACCCTTCTCGTGACCAAAGATCTCGCTCTCTATAAGTTGCGGTGAGATTGCTCCACAATTGACCGGCAAAAATGGATGGCACTTGCGGCCCGACTGCGCATGAATGCTGTACGCGACTAGCTCCTTGCCGGTGCCACTTTCACCCAGCAAAAGTACACTGGCGTCTGTCGGAGCGACACGAGCAATGTGTTCACGTAAGGTCCGAACGACGCTCGATGTGCCAAGCAATTCAGTTGAACTCAGGCTTTGCTGTCTATCTGTGGGATTGTCAGCTTGACGAGATTCGATTAAGTGCCGGATGTATTCGGATTCAAGCGGTGTCGTCAGGTAATCGACTGCACCACGCCGAAACGCCTGCACCGCCTCTCCAATATCGGGTCGTGCTGCGATGATGACGAGTCTCGCAACGTCATGGCGGCTCAATTCATTGATCAGATCAATACCGTGACCATCGGGCAGGTCTTGTGACGCGAAAATCCATTCTGCTGGTTGCAGTGTAAGCTGCATGACGGCCTGCTTCAGCAGTCCGACCACATGGCAGGTGCAGCCTAGTGTATTAAGCCAATCGCGCAGTGGGCTAGCAATCCGGGCATCATGCTCGACAATCAGCACATGCATCATGGATGGAGCATATGAACCGGCGAGAGCCGGGTGGACTACTCTCTTCGCCGGTTGGCCGCTTTGTCTCAAATGACGCGCGGGGATTTACTTCGAGCTTGAGCTCGGTGATGACGATCCCGTATCGGTACTTCCCGGGTAACCTGGCATGCCACCACTTTCAGTGCCAGCGCCGGTCGCACTGGGAGCGTTACCACCTGTCGACGAGCCTGAGGTAGAGCCACCTG
>CAZXRS010000133.1:0-6061 GCA_964642635.1 uncultured Bifidobacterium sp.
GGGCGGCATTCAGGCGGGTGCGATTGCGAACCGTGTGGGTCTCGAGGCGATGGTCAAGGCGCGCAATGAAGGTAAAGACATTGCGAATGAGGGTCCGCAGATCCTGAAAGATGCCGCGAAGTGGTGCAAGCCGCTCGAGGTAGCGCTGGAGACCTGGAAGGATGTGTCGTTCAACTACACGTCCACCGATACGCCGGATTTCGTGGCGACGCCAACGGCGTCCTAAAAGTAATCGTAAAGACGCTGGATCCCGGCCTGGGCCGGGATGACCCTGCAGAGGGCGGCGGCTATGAAATCCCGAAGACGCAAGATTCAAGGAGAAACCAATGCGAATCACCCAAGGACAGTTTTCTTTCCTTCCCGACCTCAGCGACGATGAAATTCGTGCACAGGTCGATTACGCGATCGGCCGTGGCTGGGCGCTGTCAGTCGAATGGACTGACGACCCGCATCCGCGTAACTGCTACTGGAATATGTGGGGTATCCCGATGTTCCAGATCAGAGACGGCGCTGCCGTGCTGTATGAAGTCAATGCCTGCCGCAAGGCGAATCCGGAGACCTATATCAAGGTCAATGCGTTCGACAACACGCGCGGCGTTGAATCGATGGTAATGAGCTTCATCGTGCAGCGTCCGACGGTCGAGCCAGGCTTCGGATTGCAGCGTACCGAAGAGCATGGCCGTACGATTCGTTATACGACGCATAGCTATGCAGCGAATCGTCCTGCGGGACAGCGCTACGACGCTTGAGCTGACGGAGACTCATCGTGAATGCGCCCGCTGAACAGCAAGCCTTTCCGGCATCGGTTGACCTGCAGCAGATCCTGCGCGATGCCGATATCCAGCCCGTCATTGCTCAGCTCGATGCTGAGCTGGTCGGACTGGCGCCGGTGAAGGCGCGCATTCGCGACATCGCGGCCTTTCTCGTTGTATCTCGTGCGCGGGCTGCGATGGGTTTGGAGGCGGGTACGCCGAGTCTTCACATGTGCTTCTCGGGTAATCCCGGTACCGGCAAGACGACCGTTGCTTTGCGTATGGCCGAGATACTTCACCGGCTGGGCTATGTACGCAAAGGTCATGTGGTGTCGGTCACGCGTGATGATCTGGTGGGTCAGTACATCGGCCACACCGCACCGAAAACGAAAGAAGTGCTGAAGAAGGCGATGGGCGGCGTGCTGTTCATCGACGAGGCCTATTACTTGTATCGCCCTGAGAATGAGCGTGACTACGGGCAGGAAGCGATCGAGATTTTGTTGCAGGTGATGGAGAATCATCGTGATGATCTGGTGGTGATTCTCGCGGGTTACAAGGACAGAATGGATACCTTCTTCCAGTCCAATCCGGGTATGTCATCGCGTATCGCGCATCACATCGATTTCCCCGACTACAGCGAAACCGAACTGGTCGATATCGCCGGCAAGATGGTCGGCACTATGAATTATCGTCTTGATGACGAAGCACGTCGTGCGATGGATGAGTACATTCATCTGCGCAAGCAGCAACCGCATTTCGCAAATGCGCGTTCGATACGCAATGCCCTAGACCGTGCGCGACTCAGGCAGGCGAACCGTATCTTCCGTCAGGCGATGGAAGGACAGTCCGAGGTAAGCGCGGATCAGTTATCGACGATCACCGCTGAGGACATTCGTGCATCGCGCGTCTTTGGCGGCGGACTCGCGCAGCAAAAATAAACAGGAGATCACCATGCATCAGGGGCGCACCACGCTGTCGAAATTTCTGATCCAACAGCTCAAAGGATCGCCGGAACAGAGTGATCTGGCCGCGCTGCTGGTCGATATTGCTGCGGCTGTCAAAGCGATTTCTGCCATGACTGCCAAGGGCGAACTGGGTGGTGTGCTCGGTAGCCTGGATTCCACCAATGTGCAGGGTGAGACGCAGAAAAAACTCGACGTGATGTCGAACACCGCCTTCGTCAATACCTTTGCGATGGGCGGTCTGGTAGCAGGCCTTGCCTCCGAGGAGATGGATGAGACGCAGGAAATCGATCCACGAGATGGCAGCGGACGCTTTCTGGCGATCTTTGATCCGCTCGACGGCTCCTCGAATATCGACGTGAACGTCTCCGTCGGATCGATCTTCTCGGTGCTGCGCGCACCGCAAGACCGTGCGCCGACGGTGCAGGATTATCTGATTCCAGGTCGTCATCAGCTCGCTGCCGGCTATGCGATCTACGGCCCGGCCACGATGATGGTACTCACGGTGGGTACGGGTACACATGGCTTTACGCTGGACCGCGAGGTCGGAAACTTCATTCTCACGCATCCGCACATGGAAGTGCCGGCGGACACCAGCGAATTTGCGATCAATGCGAGTAACGAGCGTTTCTGGGAACCACCGGTAATGCGCTACGTTGCCGAATGCAAGGCCGGGAAAAACGATGTGCGCGGACGCGACTTCAATATGCGCTGGATCGCCAGCATGGTCGCTGAAGTGCATCGCATTCTGATGCGTGGCGGCGTGTTCATGTATCCGCGCGATATGAAAGATCCGTCCAAGGCCGGCCGACTGCGTCTGATGTACGAGGCGAACCCCATGAGTTTCGTGATCGAGCAAGCGGGAGGTCTCGGCTCTACCGGCCGCGCGCGCATTCTTGATCTCGAGCCGGGTGACATTCACCAGCGCGTGCCAGTGATTCTTGGATCAAAGAACGAAGTCGAGCGTATCGAGCGCTATCACCGCGATTACGACAGCGGGGCTGATGAGAAATTTTCGTCGCCGCTGTTTCAGGAGCGGTCGTTGTACGCGAGTTAATTTCGGATGATTTTCATCTCGATGTAAACATGGGTCCCAGCTTGCGCTGGGGCGACGGGATTGAAGTCGTCGTCTTTAAACGATGTCATCCCAGCGCAAGCTGGGACCCACTACCTGAATGACCGACAGCACAAAGAGAAGGGATAACACCCCATGTCCGTAAAACACCCCATCGTCGCCATCACCGGTTCCTCAGGCGCTGGTACTACCACGGTGATGAAGAGCTTCCAGCACATCTTCCGTCGCGAGCACATCCGCGCGCAGATTCTTGAGGGTGATTCCATGCACCGTTTCGATCGCATGTCCATGCGTGAGGAAATGAAGCGGCAGCAGGAGGCGGGAAACACAGCGTTCAGCCACTTCAGTCCGGACGCGAACCTGCTGGGTGACTTGGCGGAGACTTTCCGCCAGTTTGGCGAGACGGGTACCGGCAAGGTACGTAAGTACATCCATGACGACGGTGAAGCCGCTGAGTTCGGGCAGCCGCCCGGCACCTTCACGCCCTGGCGCGAGATGGAAGAGGGTGCTGAACTCTTGTTCTATGAAGGTCTGCACGGCGGCTTCGTTGGTGAGGGTGCCGATGTGGCCAAGCACGTGGACCTGTTAGTCGGCGTGGTGCCCATCATTAACCTCGAATGGATACAGAAACTGCATCGTGATCAAAATATGCGGGGCTACTCACAGGAGGCCGTGCTCGATACCATCCTGCGCCGCATGCCGGATTACACCAAGCACATCTGCCCACAGTTCTCGCGCACGCATGTCAACTTTCAGCGTGTACCGACGGTCGATACCTCGAACCCGTTCATTGCGAAAGATATTCCAAGTGCAGATGAAAGTATGGTCGTGATCCGTTTCGCGAACCCGAAAGGCATCGATTTTCCCTATCTGCTGTCCATGATCGAGCGCTCATGGATGACTCGTCCGAACACCTTCGTGATCCCGGGCGGGAAGATGGGCTTGGCGATGCAATTGATTTTTACACCGATGATCTTGCGGTTAATTGACCGTAAGCGCAGGGCCTAACGAGGAGAACACCATGGCCGTTGTCATGTATGACTTGGATGGAACCCTGCTGGATACCGCCAGCGAGATCGCTGATGCGGTCAACCAGACACTCGCCGAATTCGGTCACGAAAGCGTCAGCGAGGAGCAAGTACGCGACTGGATCGGACATGGCACCGGCTGGCTGATGAAGACAGCATGGCAAAACACCTCTGGACCGCTTGATGCACCTTGGGATAAGGTCATGGAGCGCTTCATCGTTCACTATGAGGCTACCGCCGGCACGCGCAGCAGTGCCTTTCCGCACGTGCTCGATACGCTCAAGCGCGCGCGTGAGTATGGCGTCCGGCAAGCGCTGGTGACTAACAAAGAGTCTCGCTTTACCGAGCGCGTGCTCGCGAAGCATGGCTTGCAAGATGCGTTTGATATCGTCATCTGCGGCGACTCGCTGCCGGTCAAAAAACCGAATCCTCAAGTAATTACACATTGCCTGACTCAGCTCGGTGCGACGGCCAGCGAGGCCTTGTTTGTTGGTGATTCGGAGATCGATGTGTCGACGGCCAAGGCAGCGGGTGTGATCGTCTGGGCAGTGCCCTATGGCTATAACCTCGGCAAGCCCATCGAAGACTCGCATCCCGATCGTATCGTTCCAGATATTCGCGAAGTACCCAATTTTTTCAGGCACATGCAATAAATTAGACCGACCCCCACAAAACAATTATTCGCCAACAGAAAAATACTTTCAGGAGATTCCATGGCTCTGATCTCACTGCGACAGCTTCTCGATCACGCTGCTGAACATCGCTACGGCCTGCCCGCATTTAACGTGAACAATATGGAGCAGATTCATTCCATCATGCAGGCGGCGGCTGAGTGCGATAGCCCGGTCATTCTGCAGGCTTCGGCCGGCGCGCGTAAGTATGCCGGCGAGCCTTTCCTGCGCAAGCTGGTCGAAGCAGCGATCGAGCAGTATCCGGATATCCCGATCTGCATGCATCAGGATCACGGTGCATCGCCTGCGGTTTGTCAGGGCTCGATTCGCAGCGGTTTCTCTAGCGTGATGATGGATGGCTCGCTGAAGGAAGATGCGAAGACCCCAGCGGACTATGACTACAACGTTAATGTCACGCGTCGCGTGGTCGAGATGGCGCATTCGGTGGGTGTATCGGTGGAGGGCGAGCTCGGTTGTCTTGGTTCGCTCGAGACCGGACAGGCTGGCGAGGAAGATGGTGTCGGCGCGGAAGGTACGCTCGATCATTCGCAGATGCTGACGGATCCGGATGAAGCTGCCGAGTTCGTGAATGCGACTCAGGTTGACGCACTGGCCATTGCGATCGGTACATCGCACGGCGCCTATAAGTTCACGCGACCACCGACTGGTGACATTCTCGCGATCGATCGCATCAAGGCCATTCATGCACGTATTCCGAATACCCATCTGGTCATGCATGGCTCGTCATCAGTGCCGCAGGAATATCTGCAAATGATTCGCGAGTATGGCGGCAACATCCGCGAAACCTATGGTGTGCCGGTGGAAGAAATCGTCGAGGGCATACGCAATGGCGTTCGCAAGATCAATATCGATACTGACATTCGTCTTGCCATGACTGCAGCGATGCGTAAGGCCATGGCGGAAGGTCCGGAGGAATTCGACCCGCGCGCCTTCCTGAAGGCAGCAACCGCCGCTGCGAAAAAGGTCTGCCGTGATCGTTTCGAGGCGTTTGGTTCAGCAGGTCACGCGTCACGTATCAAGGCGCTATCATTGGACTCGATGGCCTCGCGATACGGCAAGGGCGAGCTCAAGGCGCTGGTGCACTGACATGATCGACCTCTCGCGTCACCGCTGTGTGCTATTCGATGTGGATGGCACCATCGCAGAAACCGAAGGCCATGCTCATCTACCGGCCTTTAATCGTGCGCTGGCCGAAGCGGGATTACCTTGGCGCTGGAGCCGCGATGACTACGCCAGCCTGCTGAAGACAGCGGGTGGTCTTGAGCGTCTGCTGCGATTTGCGCAGGAGTCGGGTCTCGATGCGGATGCGATGTATGACACGCTAGCGCAGGTTCATAAATCCAAGAACCGACATTTCGCAGCGATACTTGAAGAGGGTGCTGTACCGCCGCGTGAAGGCTTCGTCGAGCTGATCGGTGAGTTGACGGCGAGTGGCATAGCTTGGGGGGTGGTGACGACAACCAGCCGCTCGAACTGGAACGCTTTATGGACGTACTCGCTGTTACCCCATGGATTGCCGGAGCCGGCGGTGATTGTCTGCGGTGAGGATGTG
>CAZXRS010000134.1:0-5986 GCA_964642635.1 uncultured Bifidobacterium sp.
GCCCTCGACCTTGTATCTAATGAAAATCATCGATATGGGACAACTATTCAGGTGATTGCGCTCGATTCCTGCCAGCGCCTGTTCTAAGGTTGCGACAATCATCGGCCGCACCTTGCTCAATGCAGCGATTTCATCTCCGAGATGAATCTCTTCATCACTTGAACCTATTATCAGACTCTGCGTGCCACCTAAAAGACTCACCTCATCGATATCAGCTCTTATACCGAATTCGAGCTCGAAGCGGAACTCACTGCCCATTCCGGGGGTGCTGCTGAAATCGATCTGACCACCCATCAACTCGACGAGCTGCTTGCAAATCGTGGTGCCCAATCCGGTACCACCATACTTTCTGGCGGTCGAACTATCCGCCTGTGTAAAGCTGTCAAAAATGCGCGCTTGAACATCCAGCGGGATGCCAATGCCTGTATCTTGAATGGTGAACCGCAGGCAAACGGAAGATCCATTATCCGGCAGACGCTGCACCTTCAAGGTAATGCGCCCCTGCTCGGTAAACTTCACGGCATTGCCAATCAAGTTAACGAGTATCTGTCGCAAATGATGCGAATCGCCGGTCAACAGGGGCGGCACCGTGCAATCTATGCGTCGGACCAGATCAACTGCGTCCAGATCGACCCGATACCTAAACATTGAAAGAATATTTTCTATCAATGCATATAATTCAAAATCGGCATGCTCGACGAGCATTTTCCCGGCCTCTATTTTTGAGAAGTCGAGCACATCCTCGATCTGAGAGAGCATGAGCTTTGACGTTGTGATCATGCATTCGAGCATTTCGCTTTGCTCAGCATCCACTCTGGTGCCCCTCAGCAGATCGACCATGCCTATGATTGCGTTTAGCGGAGTACGCAATTCATGACTGACTGCACAGATGAACTGCCGCTTAGCATGATTGGCGGCATTGGCCTGATCCAGCGCCCTGAACATACGCCCTACTAGCAGACTGAAGTACATGGAGATCAGTAGTGTTCCTATCCAAAGTCCGACTGACAGACGCCATTCGGCGGACCAATACGGCTCAATCGCAATCACTATTCCAAATCCACACAGCGTCGCTGTCAGCGCGATGAACAAATAGAGCTGTCCGAACCTAAATCCGTTGCCGATGATGATCCAGAGATAAAGAAAATACAGCGGCGCCGCATGTATGCCGCCGATTAACAATACGACGGTGAGAACACCGATATCGAGGAAGATCGCGAAGATGCGGCGTATCGCTAGTTCTTCTGGCCAAAACATGAGCGAAGCACAGATACTTGCTGCCGAGGTCAGATACAACAAACCCACTAGGCGAACATCCATGTTTAAAACCGGATTGGTCGCCAGAACGGCTGGTGCTACTCGATCGAAATAGACGAATAGCAGCAGCCCGATTGAAATGCGATTGAGCGACTGCTCAAACTCACCGTTCCTATGTTCTTTCCTATATCGGACGACAATCGAACAGAGACGATTGATGGGCTTCCGAATGACCGTTAAAGCGGTCGCCAAGTACTGCATTTCGGACACCTGGGATATTTAATGGAAGGATGTGCAGTCTAATCTTTGATGAGTTCACTTCTTCACATCAAAGAAAATTCTCAAACTCTCATGCATGTTGCGCAAGAAGTCGGTTGTCGATGATTAGAAAGTAGTGAACGACGCATAAAAAAGGCGCCGACTTGGCAGCGGCGCCTTTTGATAAAAACTGAAACTGAATCGTGTGTTATTCGAAAAATTCCTTTACTTTATCCATCCAGCTCTTGCTCTGCGGACTATGCTTTGCTCCGCCGGCAGTGGTGAGCTGATCGAATTCGCGCAGCAGTTCCTTTTGCTTATCAGTCAGCTTGATCGGCGTCTCGATCACCACATGACAAAACAGATCGCCGGGGAAGCCGGAGCGAACGCCTTTGATGCCCTTGCCACGCAGCCTAAAGGTCTTGCCGCTCTGTGTGCCCTCAGGTACGCCAAACGAGACCTTGCCAGACAAGGTGGGCACTTCGATGTCGCCACCCAGTGCCGCTTTCGTGAAGGAGATCGGCATTTCACAGTGCAGGTCGTCGCCATCACGCTGAAAAACCGCATGCTGCTTAATATGAATCTCGACATACAGGTCGCCCGGCGGCCCGCCGTTCATACCCGGCTCACCATTACCGGTCGAGCGAATGCGCATGCCGTCGTCGATACCGGCAGGTATCTTGACTTCCAGTGTCTTGTTACGCTTGATGCGGCCCGCACCCGAGCAGGTTGGACAAGGATCGGGAATCACCTTGCCGGTACCATGACACTTCGGGCAGGTCTGCTGAATGCTGAAGAAGCCTTGCTGCATACGCACCTGTCCGTGACCACCGCAGGTGCCGCAGGTGGTCGGTGCCGTACCGGGCTTCGCACCGGAACCATGGCAGGTATCGCACTCGTCCCACGTCGGCACACGTATGGTGGTATCGAAACCATGCGCGGCCTGTTCAAGCGTGATATCGAGGTTGTAGCGTAGGTCTGCGCCGCGATACACCTGCGGGCCACCGCGCTGCCGACCTGATCCGAAAATATCGCCGAAGATGTCGCCGAACGCGTCGGAGAAGCCACCACTGAATCCACCGGCACCACCAGCGCCAGCACCCATGTTGGGGTCGACGCCCGCGTGACCGAAACGATCATAGGCTTCGCGCTTCTGAGCATCCGAGAGCATCTCGTAGGCTTCCTTCGCCTCCTTGAATTTGTCTTCGGCCTGCTTGCTGTCCGGGTTGCGGTCCGGATGATATTTCATCGCCAGCTTGCGATAGGCCTTTTTAATTTCTTCTTCAGAGGCGTTCTTTGCTACGCCGAGAATTTCATAAAAATCGCGTTTAGCCATTTCCAGGTGTCCTGACTACCGCTGGACGCGAGCCTCCCCGTCCAAGCAAAAAAACCGGGCGAGGCAAAACGCCCCAACCCGGTGCTGTCCATGCAATCGAGCTGCGTGGCGTTGTGTTTATTTGTCCTTCACTTCTTTGAAGTCGGCGTCGACCACATCGTCGTCCGCCGCCTTGGCTCCTGCGCCACCGGCCGCACCATGCTCGGCACCGGCGGCACTGGCACCAGCTGCACCCGCGGCTGCCTGCTGCGCCTGCATATCGGCGTAAATCTTTTCGCCGAGTTTCTGCGCAGCCGTAGACAAGGCCTCAATCTTCGCGTCGATCGCGATCTTGTCCGTACCCTTGAGTACTTCCTCGAGATCCTTGATCGCAGCTTCGATTTTCTCCTTCTCACCCGCCTCGAGTTTGTCGCCATGTTCGCCGAGTGCCTTCTTGGTCGAATGCACCAGTGCGTCACCCTGGTTGTGCGACTCCGCCAGTTCCTTCAGTTTCTGGTCCTCGGCGGCATTCGCCTCAGCGTCGCGCACCATGCGCTGGATCTCGTCCTCGGTCAAACCGGAGTTGGCCTTGATCGTGATCTTGTTTTCCTTGCCAGTGGCCTTGTCTTTCGCCGACACATGCAGGATGCCGTTAGCGTCAATGTCGAACGTGACCTCAATCTGCGGCGTACCGCGCGGCGAAGGAGGAATACCTTCAAGGTTAAATTCGCCGAGGCCCTTGTTACCCGAGGCCATCTCTCGCTCACCCTGATAGACCTTGATGGTCACTGCCGGCTGGTTATCGTCGGCGGTCGAGAACACCTGACTGAACTTGGTGGGGATCGTGGTGTTCTTCTTGATCATCTTGGTCATCACACCACCGAGCGTCTCGATACCCAGCGACAGCGGAGTCACGTCCAGCAGCAGCAGATCCTTGCGGTCACCCGACAACACCGAGCCCTGAATCGCAGCGCCTACGGCGACGGCTTCGTCTGGGTTCACGTCCTTGCGCGGCTCTTTGCCGAAGAACTCTTTGACCTTGTCCTGCACCTTAGGCATGCGGGTCTGACCACCGACGAGAATCACGTCGTCGATGTCCGACACTTTCACGCCGGCGTCATTGATCGCGATACGGCAAGGCTCGATGGTATTGGCGATCAGATCTTCAACCAGCGACTCTAGTTTTGCGCGAGTGATCTTCAGCGTCAGGTGAACTGGCGCGCCATTGGCCATCGCAATGTAGGGTTCGTTGATCTCAGTTTGCTGCGACGAAGACAGTTCAATCTTCGCGCGCTCAGCAGAGGCCTTGATACGCTGCAGTGCGATCGGATCTTTGGACAGATCGAGTCCATTGATCTTCTTGAATTCGTCGATGATGTGATCGATCAGACGTTGGTCGAAATCTTCGCCACCAAGGAAGGTGTCGCCGTTGGTGGACAGAACTTCGAACTGCATCTCGCCGTCAACGTCGGCGATCTCAATGATCGATACGTCGAAGGTACCCCCGCCAAGGTCATAGACCGCGATCTTGCGATCGCCCTTACCCGCCTTATCGAGGCCGAACGCGAGCGCTGCTGCGGTCGGCTCATTGATGATGCGCTTGACTTCAAGGCCGGCGATACGTCCGGCATCTTTGGTCGCCTGACGCTGGGCATCGTTGAAGTACGCCGGCACGGTGATCACAGCCTCGGTGACTTCCTCGCCGAGATAATCTTCGGCAGTCTTTTTCATCTTGCGTAGCACTTCGGCGGAGATTTGAGGCGGCGCCAGCTTCTTATCGCGAACGCCGACCCATGCATCGCCGTTGTCGGCTTTCATGATCTCGTAGGGCATCAGGCCGATGTCCTTCTGTACTTCTTTTTCTTCGAACTTGCGTCCGATCAGGCGCTTGACAGCAAACAGCGTGTTCTTTGGGTTGGTGACCGCCTGACGCTTAGCCGGCGCACCGACGAGAATCTCGCCGTCTTCCTGATATGCAATGATCGAAGGCGTGGTACGCGCACCTTCGGAGTTCTCGATGACCTTAGGCTGGCCACCTTCCATAACTGCGACGCAGGAGTTGGTGGTACCGAGGTCGATGCCGATGATTGCCATGATGGATGTCCCTTCTGAATCTGAAACTGGTTAGATGCCGAGATAATGCTGATATGCGGCGGCTGCGAATCTTTTCAAGTAATGACGCTTAGGAGGCTTGCGACACGGTGACCAGCGCGGGGCGCAGCAGTCGGTCCGCGATCATGTAGCCTTTCTGCAATACGGTAACGACGGTGTTCGCTTCCTGCTCTGCAGGCACCATCGATATCGCCTGATGTTTCATTGGATCGAGCTTGTCGCCCTGTGCCGGGTTAATTTCAATCAGACGGTGTTTGTCGAAGGCCATGACCAATTGCTTGAGCGTCATGTCGACGCCTTCCTTGAGCGACTCGACCGAAGGAGTCTCGATCTTCAGCGCCATCTCCAGACTGTCTTTCACGGGCAACAGCGCCTCTGCGAAAGACTCGACCGCAAACTTGTGCGCCTTCGCGATATCTTCCTGCGCACGACGCCGGGTGTTATCTGCCTCAGCTTTTGCGCGAAGATAGGAATCTTGCATCTCAGCTAACCGCGTCTGAAGCTCCGCCAGCTGCGTTGCCAGCAGTCCAACGTCGCCCGGATCTCCGGCGGACGCGGCCGCTGCCTCTGGCGCGACCGGCTGCTCAGAAGTGTCCGCATGTGCGGCGGGCTGGAGGTCCTCCGGATGTGGGCGCTGCTCCCCTTGCGTCATAAAATCTCCAATTGATTCAATGCCTTGCATCACAATGTCGAGCATATGGGGGTGCTCAGCGGCTTTTCAAGGCAGACAGGCGGGTAGCAGCCAAAAAAATCGGGGGCCACAGCCCCCGGGTTCGGTCAGCAGGAGAGGCGCTCAGTCTGAAGCGCCCAGGGCTAGCGCCTGCTCACGGCCGATCTGGGCGTCAGCCAGACGGGCTGCTTGTGCCTGCGGCGCCACTGACATCGGCCAGCCACCGCCATGCGTCTCCACAAGCGAGGCCATCGCCGCGATCCAGGCGGGCGATTCGTTCAGGCAGTGAATGTAGTAAAAGGCTTTGCCACCGGCAGCGAGGAAATCTTCTTTCGCCTCCATGGCAATCTCTTCCAGCGTCTCGAGACAATCGC
>CAZXRS010000135.1:0-5964 GCA_964642635.1 uncultured Bifidobacterium sp.
CAGATTGACGACGAAACGGCGGGCATTGATGTCCGTACGGAAGTCTACGATCACACGCGCGATCTTGAATCGGAATTCCCAGCAGACCGCTAACATCGCACCTGCCTGAATCACGATCTCGAAGACTTTGACCTTGTCACCGGTGAAATTCAGCAGGCTACCGGCGAGGATCAGGTGACCGGTGGAAGAGATGGGCAGGAACTCCGTCAGACCTTCGACGATGCCCATGATGATGACTTTGATGGCGAGAGCGATATCCATGCGGGGATTTTCAGTGAAACGCTGATGGAACCTGCGTTTCGCGCATGCGCTGGCCTGCAGGCTTGGCTTCGATAGCCGGGACGAAGCTTACCACGAGGATGTTTTCGGAGATCGGTACCCGCTTTCAATTAGTCGGATGTCAGTGATTCCAACCTTTGAAGAAAAAACATCGCCTGCTCCCGATTGTCGCCACACATGTCGATAGAGGGTTGAAGACTTGAGCATACGGCAGGCCGGGACGGATGGCCGAAGATCTTGCAGTTTAGATGTTCATCTAGCTGCACACACGGAACGCCCGCCAGTTTGCCATTAGGCATTTCGGGTATCGGAGATGAGATGGAAGGGGCTATGCAGCACGCAGCGCAGCGCGGGCGACATTCGATGCGGTGACGGTGTAGGTTCATTTAGGATCGACTTTAACCGAATCCCTAACAACTTCGGAAAAGGCAAAAAATGCCCGTCCCATAGGTCGGGCTGCTGGCTCAAGGCGGGCTGATCCTTAGCTTTGAGATTGCTCCCCCGAGCTTTCGGTCTCGATTTCGGTTTCGTCGCTTGGCTCTGTTTCGCTCGATTTTTCGGTTTCTTTTGATGTAACGGCTTTTGTGTTGCTTTGAACACCTTTTACCGGTTCATCGCCAACTTCTCCAAATGGATTTCCGATTAATCTCAGACTATACGCATCAAGTGCGTTGATGACTTTTGCGGGCAAGCCGGCATCCACTCTCTTTTTATTCTTGAGGTCTTTATAAAATTCATTAGTATATTTTTTATAGAATCTAATTGGATCTTTCTTGAAATTATCGAAGCCACGCTCAGACATTTTCACGACGACGTCCTTCACATACTGGAAGCACTGGTAATCAATCTGGTCGATACCGGCATTCTTAGCCAAATCATCGATGAAGCGCGCGTGTTCCAAGCGCATTTTCATTAACTTTATCTTTTCCGCTTTCTCGGCCGTTTTTGCTACTTTAGCTTTATCGGTCTCTGACCCCTGTGAAACAGGGGTCAGAGGAGTCCGCGGCGACAGTATGCCCTTTCCTGTCAAAGCTTCTCCAAATTTCAATGTCGGCACCGACGCTTTGGATTTCAGCGTGACCCTATTTGTCATCACCTCAATATACTTTCGAGCCTCCGTTGGCTGATCACTCTGTGACAGCAGAATATTTGTCACAAACGAATCAAGTCGGGTACTCAGGTAAGAATTCGTATAGGCCATAAGCTTTGTAAGGACGGTTCGCTCCAGCACGCCCTCGACCTCCAAATGATTTTTCCAGACATAAGTTAATGATCTCGTAGCAAGAAAACCTATCAAAGCATTTTTTCGTGCACTATACAAATCCGCCGGCTTTTTGGTTCCATTTTTTTGGTACCAATCGATAATATGTTTGTCGATGGATAGCAATAATTTTTTTACTGTGTCGGGTAAGGCTGATGTATCTAAGTTATTTTTTTCGCCACAGACGATTTGCTCGAGTCCTTTCATTACCGGGCCCATCAAGTCAGTGATACGACTTGATTTCTGCCATTCATTCTTCGGAGTTTCGTCTATTAGTTTGATGAAATTCTGTTCTATTTTTTTGAAGTCAACCGCAAATTTTTTCCGTTTTTTTTCTAATTCGTCCGTAGTAATTTCCCTGAGCATATAAGGCTCGCAGATGCTAGCGATGACATTGAAGTTCGTCTTGCCTCCTCCCGATCCCGGCTCAAAGTCGTTAATAACTGCTTTACCCCTCATTATTCTCTTGATGATGTCGCCTCGTAATTCGATTTTCTGGCCTTTACTCTCTACCGCGACCAACAGCTCTCCGATTCGCTCAGGCGCCAAGCTTCCGCTCTTATCCAGCGAGAGATTGACGTAGGAAAGCACCCTTGGGGGCAAATCATTGGCATAGACAGTGTTGACCACCATTGTCTCGTTCTTTTGGGCAGAGGACGGTGCTGAAATTTGAACCGACGATGCGGGAGGGTTAGTTGACGCGGAAGGTGTAGTGGACGAACTCGAACTGTAAACCGGCGAAGCTGAGACATCCTTTGTAGGTTTTTTCGAATGTCCCAATCGCGGTGACAGCAGCGGATCACTGCTGCCACCTGCTGTCCGTTCCTGCGGCTTGTCCTTCGGCATGTAGCTATGCGTCCAGGTTCCGGTACGTTTCAATGGTCGGTTACTGGTTGATGGAACACCCGACGGAGTGTTGTTATCAGCCGGTTTCTCGCCTTTTTTTTCTCTGTCACGCTTCTCCAGTTGTGTGTCTTCACTCTCGCTGCTGTCGTTCAGGTTGGTGCGAGAATCTGTCCTGCCTAGTGGTGGGGTGCTCATCGTGATCCTTTAGCTCGAAATGAAATGAAGGTGGCGGTCAGCGCTGTCCTTACACAGATCGCGCAAGGTGGTTGAAACTCAGGTATCTATGGGTCTCGGATTTAAGTATTTGACAACGCTAGCGTATCGCCGGAGTTTCGTAACCCCCTGATCAAACTAGGTTCCTAGGCTTTTTCTTGGTGTACTAAGCATGGGCCGTTGAATCGCTTGACTCCCCATCCCACCGCGGCCTATATTGCTGACCCACCGGTTAGTTATTTCTCCGCCTGATGTCCACCGCTGCTGAAGCCAAATCCAAACCCCGCTGGGAACGCCGCAAGGACGCCCGTCCACAGGAATTGCTCGCGTCCGCCCTCGATTTGTTCGTCGAGCGCGGCTATGCGGCTACACGCCTCGATGAGGTCGCCGCGCGGGCCGGCGTGTCCAAAGGCACGCTGTATCTGTATTTCGAGAATAAGGAAGAGCTGTTCAAGGCAGTGGTGCGCGAGCACATGGTGCCGCCGCTGGCCGATGCTGAGGAAATGATTGAGCAGTTCGAGGGCCATAGCAGCGAATTGCTGAAGATGTGCATCTATGGCTGGTGGGAACGCATCGGCGCGACCAAGTTGTCAGGCATCTCCAAGCTGATGATGGCGGAGTCAGGCAATTTCCCCGATGTCGCGCGTTTCTATCATGAGGAAGTGGTGACACGCGGAGAAGCGCTGATCGCGCGCATCGTCGAACGCGGCATAGCACTCAATGAATTCCGTGCGGTGGATCCTACAACTGCAACGCGAGTGATCATCGCGCCAGTGCTGATGCTGATGATGTGGCGGCATTCGCTACACGCCTGCCACCTTGACCCCATCGAACCGAATAATTTTCTGGACTGCCTGATCGATTTGCTCACGCGCGGCTTTGAAGTTTCAGGCAGTCGCACTCACTGAACCAGAACATGACTACTCGTACCCGCCTCATCGTTGTCTCCGTTCTTGTGCTCGCCGTTGTCGCCGTCGGCGCACGCGCGATGCTCAAGCCCAAGGCAACAACCACAACCGTCGCCGCCGCTGCACCGGCGACGCTGGAATTCCTGCCTACTGAAGTGTTTAGCGCCACGCCCGTCGAACTGCGTCAGACCTTGCAGCTGTCCGGCTCCTTGCGTGCCGTAGATCTCGCCACCGTCAAAGCGAAGGTGGCAGGCGATGTACGCGAAGTACTGGTACGCGAAGGCGAACCGGTGACGGCTGGACAGGTAGTCGCAAAAATGGATGTCACTGAATATGAAGCCCGGGTCGCACAGGCAAGAGGCAATCTGAATAACGCGAAAGCGCAACTCGATATCGCGAGCAAAGCGCGCGATAACAATCTGGCGCTGGTGGAGAAAGGCTTCATCTCGAAAAATGCATTCGATAATTCAGCCAGTCAGTACACCGGCGCAAAAGCAAGCGTGGATGCAGCGCAGGGCGCGCTGGATATCGTACTGAAGTCACTGAACGACACCATCGTGCGCGCACCCATCACGGGTCTGGTCTCGGCACGCAATGCTCAGCCCGGCGAAAAAGTGGCGGTCGATGCCAAGCTTCTGGAGATTGTGAATCTGCAGAAGCTCGAACTTGAAGCGGCAGTGCCGACCAGCGAGATTACGCAAGTCTCCGTCGGGCAGTCGGTTGAGTTACGCATCGAAGGTCTGCCGCAGCGCTTCGAGGGCAAGGTCGTACGTATCAATCCTTCCACGCAAGCAGGCTCGCGCTCGGTATCTGTCTATATACAGATGGCCAATCCGCAAAATCAGCTGCGCGTCGGTATGTTCGCGGAAGGTCGGCTGATCCTGAGCAGTAAGACTGACGTACTCGCGTTGCCTCAAAGTGCGGTGCGCAAAGATGGCAGCGGCGCCTATGTGTTCACTATTGTGGGGGGCAAGATCGAGCGGCGCCAGGTCACGCTCGGCGCCAGCGGTGTCGCCGGCGATGAATACCGAATTGAGATCCTCTCGGGTCTCGACTTCGGTGCGCAGGTGATTCGTGCTGATATGGGCAATCTCTCGCCCGGCACGCCTGTGCGCATCGCTCAGTCAGCTGCCTCGAAGTAAACAGGCGCAAGCACACATTTAACGAACCGGATCCAGCCCATGTGGTTCACGCGTATCAGTATTGGCAATCCTGTCCTCGCGACAATGATGATGCTCGCCTTTGTCGTGCTGGGCATGTTCTCTTATCAGCGCCTGCGCGTTGACCAATTTCCCGATGTGACTTTCCCGGTGGTGGTGGTGCAAACCGAGTACCCGGGCGCGGCTCCGGAGACGGTGGAGAACGACATCACGCGCAAAGTCGAGGAAGCCGTGAATACGATCAGCGGCATCAACGCCCTGACCTCGCGCTCTTATGAAGGCGTGTCGGTAGTGATTATCGAGTTCAAGCTGACCGTCAATCCTGCTCAGGCTGCGCAAGATGTGCGTGAAAAAGTCGCCACGATCAAGGCTTCATTCCGTCCCGAGGTAAAAGAACCGCGCGTGACTCGCTTTGATCCGGCCGATCGCCCGATCTTCTCGATCGCAGTGACCAACGAAGCCGGTAAGGGTCACTACAGCATGCGTGAATTGACCACCATCGCTGACGAACTGGTCAAGAAGCGACTTGAAAATGTGCGTGGCGTCGGCTCGGTGACGCTGGTGGGTGGCGTCAAGCGCCAGGTCCAGATTTATGTGAAACCAGCCGAGATGGAAGCGCTGGGTATCGGCGTCGATCAGGTCGTCAACGCCGTACGCAATGAAAATCAGGAGCTACCTGCCGGCTCGGTGCGCGCATCGGCGACTGAACAGATGGTGCAGGTACGGGGGCGCATACGGCGACCGGAAGACTTCGAGCGCGTGGTGATCGCTCGGCGTGGGGGGCAGTCTATTCTGCTAGGACAAGTGGCGACTGTTATCGATAGTCAGCAAGAGCAGGAAAATCTGGCGCGCTTCAATGGACAGCGCACGCTAGCGCTTGATGTCCTCAAGGCACAGGGTGAAAACACGATCGACGTAGTCGATGGCCTAAAAGAGTCGATGAAGGAATTGCAGTCCACGCTTGATCAGCTTCACCCGGGTATGAAACTCGAAGTGGTCAAAGATGGTTCTCGTCAAATCCGCGTCGGCGTTGAGAATGTGCGACGCACGCTGATTGAAGGCGCGCTGCTTACGGTGCTGATCGTATTCCTGTTCCTGAACTCATGGCGCTCGACGGTGATTACCGGACTCACCCTGCCGGTGTCGCTCATCGGCACCTTCCTGTTCATGGATATGTTCGGTTTCACGATCAATATGATCACGCTGATGGCACTGTCGCTGTGCGTGGGCTTGCTGATTGATGATGCGATTGTGGTGCGCGAAAACATCGTGCGTCATGTGCAAATGGGCAAGTCGG
>CAZXRS010000136.1:0-5955 GCA_964642635.1 uncultured Bifidobacterium sp.
CATCGCTCTCGAAGAACAACACCTGGGCGCAGCCCTCACCCGCATAAATCTTCGCGGGTAGTGGCGTGGTGTTCGAGAACTCCAGCGTCACATAGCCTTCCCATTCAGGTTCGAACGGCGTCACGTTCACGATAATGCCGCAGCGAGCGTAGGTTGACTTGCCCAGACAGATGGTCAGTACATTTCGCGGAATACGGAAATACTCGATCGTGCGCGCCAGCGCGAAGGAGTTCGGCGGAATGATGCAGACATCGCTCTTTACATCAACGAACGAATTTTCGTCGAAGTTCTTAGGATCGACGATAGTGCTGTTAATGTTAGTGAAGATCTTGAATTCGTTGGCACAGCGAATATCGTAGCCATACGATGAGGTGCCATAAGAAACGATTTTGTGGCCATTCGCATTTCTCACCTGAGCTGGCTCGAAAGGCTCGATCATGCCGTGCTGCTCGGCCATGCGGCGTATCCACTTGTCAGACTTGATGCTCATTGCTGCCTTGATGTTGAATTGAAAAATTGCCGCGATTTTACGCGAATTCCTCTGGTGACAGGTCTAGCCATGATTGCCAATGCAGCAAGCTACCTCTGCATGGATTCCCACACCTTCTGTAGACGCTTTACCGACACCGGCATGGGCGTCTTGAGTTCTTGAGCAAATAACGACACGCGCAGCTCTTCCAGCATCCAGCGGTACTCTTCCATGCGCGGATCTCCTCGGCTGCCCGCCTTCAGCGCGCGCTGCCAAGGGGCGGCCGCTTGCTGCCAGTCGGCCATCAGGCGTGCATCGCGCGCCGGATCACTCCTCAGCTTGTCGATACGCACCTGCATCGCTTTCAGGTAGCGCGGGAAGTGCGCTAGCTGAGCATGCTCCGTTTCACTCACGAAGCGCTGGTGTACCAGCGCCTGCAGCTGCGCAGTCATATCCGCATGCAACGCTGCATGCGACTTCACGCCCTGGAGTTTTTTCGGTAGCGTGTGGTACTCGGCGAGTATCTGTCCAACCAAGCGCGCAATCTCGTTGACCAGGAGATTCAATCTCGCCTTGCCTTCGTCGCGACGGAGCGTGAACTCGCCCTGATTCGACGGCAAGGGCTGCTGCAGGCAGGCCCGTGAGAGGCCCGCCTGAATAATCTGGTCGCGTAGTTCTTCCTGAGTGCCCAGTGCCATAAACTGCATACCCATCTGCTGCAGCCCGGGCACGTTTTTCTCGAGATACTTCAGCTGCTCTTTCAATTGCAGCGCGAACAGACGGCGCAGGCCTTTAAGATGCACGACGCCTGCTTCATTCGGATCGTCGAACACCTCGACGTCGCAATGCGCACCCTTATCGACCAGCGCCGGAAATCCGATCAGCTTCTGCTTTCCCTGCTGTATCTCGAGCAGCTCGGGCAGTTCACCGAAGGACCACGTGCTCAGATGTTGGTAGGCAGTTGCAGCAGCGACTGGCTGGGCAGCGGATCGCTGCGATGAGGCTTCGACCGTATCGACCGTTTGTGCCACGGGCACTACCTGCTCGGCGATTTTCTGAAATTCTTCACGCGCCTGTGTGCCGAACTCGGCCTGCAATGCCGCCAGGTTACGTCCCATGTCGAGCTGGCGACCATGTTCATCAATGACCTTGATGTTCATGAAGTGATGCGCAGGCAAAGTCTCAAGCTTGAAATCCGCTTGCTTCACCAGGATGCCGGTCTGCTCGCGCACATCAGCGATCAGCGCGTCGATCAATGCGCCAAGTGCAAATTTTTTTGACGCGTGTATGCGATCGCAAAATCCTGCGGCATAGTCCGGCAAGGGCACGCAATGACGCCGCAGTTTCTGCGGCAGTGATTTCAACAACAGGTGTACTTTCTCCTTCAGCATGCCCGGCACTAGCCACTCACAGCGATTGACTGACACCTGATTCAGCGCATATAGCGGCACCGCCAATGTGACACCGTCACGTACCGAACCCGGCTCGAAGTGATACGTCAGTGCCATCTCGATACCTGCGTGGCGCATCACTTTCGGAAAAAGCTCAGTGGTAATGCCAGCGGCTTCGTGCCGCATCAGATCGTCACGCGAGAGATGCAGTAGTTTCGGGTTGTCGATACTCGATTTTTTCAGCCATTTCTCGAAGCCGACGGTGGTACAAATATCCTCAGGGATCAACTGATCGTAGAAAGCAGCGATCAGCTCCTCATCCACCAGCACGTCCTGTCGTCGCGATTTATGCTCGAGATTTTCAATCTCGCGAATCAGCCGCTGATTGTGCGCAAAGAATGGCGCGCGAGTTTCGAATTCACCATCGACCAGCGCACTGCGGATAAAGATCTCGCGCGCCTCGGTCGGATGAATCTTGCCGTAGTCGATGCGACGCTGGCTATACACCACTAGCCCATATAAGGTCGCACGTTCATACGCAGACACTTGTCCGCTCTTTTTTTCCCAACGCGGGTCGCCGTAAGATTTTTTCAGTAGATGACCGCCGACCTTTTCCAGCCAATCGGGCTGTATGTTGGCCAGGGTTCGCGCGAATAGTCGCGAGGTTTCGACCAACTCTCCGGCCATCACCCAGCGTCCGGCCTTTTTGGATAAGGACGAGCCCGGCCACAAATGAAATTTAATACCACGCGCACCCAGATAATGCGGCTCATCTTCCAGCTTGTAGCCGATATTGCCGAGCAGACCGGTCAGCAGGGCCAGATGTAGTTGCTCATAGGTAGCCGGTGTTTCGTTGACACGCCAGCCCTGCTCACGCACTAGCGTGAACAATTGCGAATGCACGTCGCGCCATTCACGCAACCGTAGCTGCGACAGGAAGTGCTCGCGGCATTGCTCCTGCAACTGACGGTTCGACTTCTTGTGCTCGATGGCCTCATCGAACCATTTCCATAGCTTTAAGTAGCTGAGAAACTCGGACTTCTCATCTGCGAATTTCTTATGCGCGTGGTCTGCAGCACCCTGCGCCTCTTGCGGCCGATCGCGAGGGTCTTGTACCGACAAAGCGGAGGCAATGATCAGCATTTCATGCAGACACTGATGATCACGCCCGGCGAGCATCATGCGACCGACGCGAGGATCCAGCGGCAGCTTAGCCAGTTGACGACCGAGTTCGGTCAGATCCTTCGCCTCATCAACCGCACCGAGTTCTTGAAGCAGCTGATAACCATCGGTGATGGCTCGACCCGGCGGCGGCTCGATAAAGGGAAATGCCTCGACATCACCGAGTCGCAGCGACTTCATTTTCAGAATCACCGCAGCCAGCGATGAGCGCAGTATTTCGGGATCGGTAAACTTCGGACGCTGCAGATAATCCTGTTCGTCGTACAAACGAATACAGACACCGGCGGCGACACGACCGCATCGGCCCGCGCGCTGGTTTGCGGCAGATTGTGCGACGGGCTCCACCTGTAACTGCTCAACCTTGTTGCGATAGCTGTAGCGCTTGACGCGCGCGGTACCCGCATCAACCACATAACGTATGCCGGGCACGGTGAGTGAGGTCTCGGCGACGTTCGTTGCCAAGACAATGCGTCGCGCATTGGTAGTCTTGAACACCCGCTCCTGATCCTGTGCCGACAGTCGGGCAAACAACGGCAGCAGCTCGACATGGGGCGGATGATGCTTACGCAAAGCCTCGGCCGCATCGCGAATCTCGCGTTCACCCGGCAGGAATACCAGGATGTCGCCGGGGCCGATTCGCGCCAGTTCGTCAACGGCATCAATGATCGCGTCCATCAGGTCGCGTTGTTCTTTCGCCTTCGCAGCGGCCGAAGGCGCGCCACTCGCGGGTTTGGCATCTGGCTCGACCGGGCGGTAGCGCACCTCCACCGGATACAACCTGCCCGACACCTCGATCACGGGTGGCTTACGGCCATCCATCTCGAAATGGCGTGCAAAGCGATCAGCATCAATCGTCGCGGAAGTGATGATCAGTTTCAGGTCTGGACGCTTGGGCAGCAGCTGCTTCAGGTAACCGAGCAGGAAATCGATATTGAGACTGCGCTCGTGCGCCTCATCGATGATCAGCGTGTCGTATTGCCGTAATAGCGGATCACCCTGTGTCTCGGCAAGCAAGATGCCATCGGTCATCAGCTTGATCCATGCGCCGTCCGACAGTGTGTCGTTGAAGCGCACCTTGTAGCCGACGTGCATGCCAGGCGGGGTGCCGAGTTCTTGGGCAATACGTTTCGCGGTTGAAGAGGCAGCGATGCGGCGCGGCTGCGTGTGGCCGATCAGGCCATGTTCGCCGCGACCGATCGACAGGCAGATCTTGGGGAGCTGCGTGGTCTTGCCCGAACCGGTCTCGCCGCTGACGATCACCACCTGATTCGCCAGCAACGCAGCCGCAATCTCGTCGCGGCGACCGGAAACGGGCAGTTCCTCGGGGAAGCTGACGGTCGGGAGCGGATTGCGAACGGGGGTTGCCTTCTGCGGCGCGGAACCTTGGACGGGGCGCGCTTTTTTAGGTGCGGGGGGTGCGGACATGTCGTGGCGAATTATAATGCTGACCATGGAGAATCCTACCCAGTTCGTCGAGTGGCTGCGCTCGGTCGCGCCCTACATTCACGCGTTTCGCGGCAAAACCTTCGTCATCGCCTTCCCCGGCGAGCTGGTGATGGCCGGCGCGCTGCCGGTGCTCGCGCATGATCTTTCACTGCTACATGCGCTGGGCATCAAGGTCGTGATCGTGCACGGCACCCGTCCGCAGGTGCAGGAGCAACTGGCACTGCGCCATGTCGAGGCGCGTTTCCATAACGGTTTGCGCGTCACCGATGAGGCCGCGCTGGAATGCGCGAAGGAAGCGGCTGGCGAGCTTCGCCTGGATATCGAAGGTGCTTTCAGTCAGGGCTTGCCCAATACGCCGATGGCGAACTCGACTGTGCGGGTCATCTCCGGCAACTTCGTCGTTGCGCGGCCAGTGGGCATCATCGATGGTGTCGACCTGAAAATGACGGGTGTCGCGCGCAAGATAGCGCACGAGACGATTAACCCAATTCTCGACACCGGCGCGTTGGTGCTGCTGTCGCCGCTGGGCTTCTCGCCGACCGGCGAGGTATTCAATCTGACGATGGAAGACGTTGCGTTGGCCGCTGCTACCGCGCTGCGCGCAGACAAGCTGATCTTTATCACCGAAACTCCCATGATGACCGATGCCGGCGGTACCGAGATTCGTGAAGTGTCGGCCCATCTGGCTCAGGCTATCCTTGCGTCCGGCTGCTTGCGTGCCGATGCAGCGTTTTACTTCGAGCACGCGACCAAGGCCTGCCAGGCCGGCGTGCCACGCGCACACATTGTTCCGTTTTCGGTGGATGGCTCGGTGCTGCTGGAAGTGTTCACGCACGATGGTGTAGGCACCATGATCTCGGCCGAGAACCTGGAAAGCCTGCGCGAGGCAACCATCGAAGACCTCGGCGGTATTTTGCAATTGATCGAACCGCTGGAAGCGGACGGTACGCTAGTCAAGCGTGGCCGTGAACTGATCGAGCGCGAGATCGACTATTTCTCCGTCATCGAGCACGATGGCGTGATCTTCGGTTGCGCCGCGCTCTACCCCTTCCCGAATGAAAAGATGGCCGAGATGGCCTGCCTCACGGTGAGCCCCGACGCGCAAGCACAGGGTGACGGCGAACGCATGCTCAAGCACATCGAGAACCGCGCACGTGCCGCTGGCTTCAAAAAACTATTTGTGCTGACCACGCGTACCGCACACTGGTTCCTCAAGCGCGGCTTCGTGAATGCGAGCGTGGACGATTTGCCGAAAGATCGGCAGAACATGTACAACTGGCAGCGCAAATCGCTGGTGCTGATTAAGAATCTCTGAACGACCCTACTGACCGAACCCCTCTGGAGAATCACATGGCCCGCATGGTCCACTGCATCAAACTGAACAAGGAAGCCGAAGGTCTGGACTTCCCACCGTATCCCGGTGAGCTCGGCAAGCGGATTTTTGACAACATCAGCAAGGAAGCCTGG
>CAZXRS010000137.1:0-5951 GCA_964642635.1 uncultured Bifidobacterium sp.
TACCCGAAGATGGCTGGACCGGAAGAACCGGATTCGTCCATCTGGCCGTGATGCAAGACCTGCCCGACCTGTCGAATCATCAGGTCTATGCCTGCGGTGCGCCGGTCATGGTCGATGCCGCGCAGAAGGATTTCAGTGCGCAGTGCAAGCTGCCCGCCGAAGAGTTCTACGCCGACTCGTTCACCTCCGAAGCCGACCTCGCGAATGCTGGTTCCTGAATCATTGATTGACTCCATCACCGAAGCCTAAGCCGTGACCAAGACATTCGAACAGTTCGACACCAACGCACTGCTATACATCACTAACCGTCCGCCACTAGTGTTTACGGAAGGCCACGGCATGTGGCTGACCGACCATAACGGCAAGCGCTATCTGGACTGGTTGCAAGGCTGGGCAGTTAACTGTCTGGGCCATTCGCCGCAGTGCATCGAGGATGCATTGATCAAGCAGTCGAAAAAAGTCATTAACCCATCGCCGGCGTTTTATAACGAGCCCTCGGTACAGCTCGCGTCGATGCTGACTAAACACTCGTGCTTTGACCGCGTATTTTTCGCCAATAGCGGTGCAGAAGCCAACGAAGGCGCGATCAAGCTCGCGCGCAAGTGGGGCAAGCTCAACAAGAATGCAGCGGGCGAAAACCGCTACGAGATCATCACCTTCGAGCATAGTTTCCATGGCCGCACGTTGGCTACCATGTCTGCCTCCGGCAAGGCGGGTTGGGACACGATGTTTGCGCCGCAGGTGCCGGGCTTTCCTAAGGCGAAGCTGAATGATTTGGCCAGTGTTGAGGCTTTGATCGGCGACCACACTGTGGCCGTGATGCTAGAACCAGTGCAAGGCGAAGGTGGCGTGATTCCGGCATCCAGGGAGTTCATGCAGGGTCTGCGCGCACTGACGAAAAAGCACGACCTGCTGCTGATCGCTGATGAAGTGCAGTCCGGCATGGGCCGTACCGGTAAATTGTTTGCGTATCAGCTGTCGGATATAGAACCGGACATCATGACCCTGGGCAAAGGTATTGGTGGCGGCGTGCCGCTGTCGGCGCTGCTCTGCAAGGAAGCCGTCGCGGTGTTCGAGCCGGGCGATCAGGGCGGCACCTATAACGGCAACCCGCTGATGACGGCTGTGGGTATCGCCGTACTGGAAGAACTGCTGAAGCCGGGCTTCTTGCAATCAGTAGTCGACAAGGGCAACTATCTACGTAGTGGCCTGCTCAAACTGTGCGAGAAGCACGGCCTTGAAGGTGAGCGCGGCGAAGGATTGCTACGCGCGCTGAAACTCGGTAAACCTATCGGCGGCAAGATCGTCGAGATCGCGCGTGACCTCGAACCGCAGGGACTGTTGCTGAACTCGCCGCGTCCGGAATTGCTGCGTTTCATGCCGGCGCTGACAGTGACGACGGAAGAGATTGATCTGATGCTGAACTTGCTATCCGGAGTGATCGCTGAAGTGACAGCTTGATAGCTTGATAGCTTGCCTGATACCGGGTAATGATGGAGATTGACCTTTGGCAGTCAACGGTTTACTCCTGACTATGACTGCCGGGCGCACTGTGGCGTTTAGCACTACTCGTAATGTCTTTATCCAATCGGATCATCCGTTCCATCAGCTCCGCATCACTGGATGCGAACGATATATAAAGCCCGCCATCTTTATGGCCGTAGGGTCTATTGAGTGCATATGCCGCGCTTATCTGCGCACGTAGTGATTCATCCGAATACGTCGAATCCTGACCAGACTTATCGTGATCTTCCGCAAATTGGTCGGGCAGCGGCGAAATCACCACCGCACCGTGCAAGTCCTTAACTGCCGCCTCTATCAAACCATGAAAGGTTTTTAACCCTTCATTATTCGCCTGATCAGTGTGTATCTGCACGATATCTGGAAATCTATGGATATGGGGACCATCAAGCTTGCATTGACCGATACTACTCAAAAACTGCTCTCGATTCCGGTAACGAACAGATGAATTTCCATTTACTTCAGAAATATAAGTCCTTTCAATGTCGCCCAATGTAGAGTCATTCTCTACAAGATATTTAGCTTCCCCTTCTAACCAAGGGGCTTGTTCGTTTTTAACGATTACCCTGTCTGCCTTTAATGATTCGGAGTATGGATCGCAGAATAAAAATCCGACGCTTTCATGATCTTTTTTTGCCTCAATAACTCCGTTATTAACTTCATATTTTCCCTCAAGAGCCTCAAGTTGACTTGTAAGATCACTTCCTTTGACAAAACCATTGTCCCTTATCTGACTCCGAATATTTACCAGCAAATTGTGGTCGTCCGGAATTTTTAATGCAGTCTTTATAGCGTGGCATGCTGCATCGGCCTTTGCTTTTCTGTCTTCAGCAGAGGCAAATAACCTAAAGAAGAGTTTTTCGAGAAATCCCGGTCTGCGAAAGGAAATTTTGTCTTTTGACGCCTCTATCTCAATACTTCCTTCTCTTGACAAAGCGTTTGCAGCTTTCAAGACATTGTCTTTGTCCATCAATCCTTTGCTAGTTACTCCCATATTTTTTACCAGTCATTTTTAAAGGTTTAGCGGACTACAGGGAGTACAGGACATCCACTTTGTTTGACCGAATAAAGCACTTACGTTCATCCACCAGACAAACAAAGTGGATGTCCTGAAACGGAAAAAACACTTTTTGAATAATTTAGACTTTAACCAAACAAATCTACATACTTTGCTGATCGGACCGCGACACGAATTCCGGCATTATGAATACTATCTACGGCAGACTTCGAATCACCATCCCTAATCGATCTTAGCAATTGGTCCCCATTAAGGCCGATCTTTTCAGCAGCCTCCCGTATAACGCTATGTAGAACGGCTACGCGTTCTTTTTTCATCGCTGGCGGCATTAGTGCCATTTTTAGTTTTTATGAAAAAGTTGGCTTGCGCAAATGAACAACAAATTCACCATTGACCAGACTTATCTCGTTGGTATATTTGTTTAATCCGTGTTCAAGTGACTGAATAGCGTTCTTAAAATCGATACTCGACATTGATGAAGAAAACTCGGTACCTAAATTTCGCATTCCAATCTCCCTTTGCGGCATTCTGCTTATATCCAAAGAGTTACTGTGGCCGTATGGCAGTTCGCTAAGCGACAGTGTTTTGGTATGCCGCTAATACAAACGGCCCGCAATGCGGGCCGTTTGCTGGAGTCGATCAGACTTACTTCTTCGGTGGAATATACAGGTCGGTAATACTGCCCAGCCCCATCTCCGCCGCAAACATCGGCGTCTCCGACAGCGTTGGATGCGCATGCACGGTCAAGGCCAGATCTTCGAGATCAGCACCCATTTCCATCGCCAGCACAGTCTCGGCCAGCAACTCGCCCGCGTTCACGCCGACGATGCCGGCGCCGATGATGCGCTTGGTGGTCGGATCCCACAGCAGCTTGGTCATGCCGTCGTCGCGTCCCATCGCCAGCGCGCGACCGCTGGCGGCCCATGGGAAGTTCGCTTTCTCGAACGGAATACCCTTCGCCTTCGCTTCGGCTTCGGTCACGCCCATCCATGCAATCTCCGGATCGGTATAGGCCACCGACGGAATCGTCATTGCATCGAACTCAACCTTATGACCAGCGATTACTTCAGCCGCGACTTTCGCTTCATTGGTCGCTTTATGCGCCAGCATCGGGTCACCGCAGATGTCGCCAATCGCAAAAATATGCGGCACGTTCGTGCGCTGCTGGCGATCCACCGGAATGAAGCCACGCTCGTTGACGATGACGCCCGCTCTGTCGGCGGCGATCTCTTTGCCGTTCGGACGGCGACCGACTGCGAGCAGCACCATGTCATACAGCTGAGGTTCAGCGGGTGCCTGTTCGCCCTCGAAGCTTGCCAGCAAGCCGTTCGCGCGAGCTTCGAGTTTCGTGACCTTGGTCTTGAGCATGATCGCTTCGTAACGCTTCTCGATGCGTTTCTGCAGCGGCTTCACGATGTCGCGGTCAGCGGCAGGGATCAGGCCGTCGGCGAACTCAACCACTGACACCTTCGCGCCCAGCGCGTCATACACACAAGCCATCTCAAGGCCAATGATGCCGCCACCGATCACTAGCATCCGCTTCGGAATCTGGCGCAACTCAAGCGCGCCAGTGGAATCGACCAAGCGCGGATCGTCATAAGGGAAACCCGGGATCTTCACGACCGATGAGCCAGCCGCGATGATCGCGTTTTTGAAGGCGATCGTCTTCGTGCCTTCGGCAGTATCCACACTCAGCGTATTCGACGACGAGAACGCAGCCTTACCCTGTACCACTTGCACCTTACGCGCCTTGGCCAGACCAGACAGGCCACCAGTCAGTTTCTTGATAACCGATTCCTTCCAGCCGCGCAGCGAGTTGAGATCAATCTCAGGCCGGCCGAGTTTGACACCGAAGTGCGACATCTCCTCGGCTTCAGTAATCACCTTGGCTGCGTGTAGCAGCGCCTTCGAGGGGATACAGCCGACATTCAGACAAACCCCACCCAGTGTCGCGTAGCGCTCGACTAATACAACCTTCTGCCCCAGATCAGCAGCGCGGAATGCCGCGGTATAGCCGCCGGGTCCGGCGCCCAGTACCAGCGTTTCGCATTCAATATCTGCCGTACCGGAGAAATTCGATGGTGCGGGCGCTGCGACAGGTGCTGCGGCAGGCGCAGCAGCAGGCGCAGCAGCAGGTGCAGGCGCGGGAGCAGCCGCCGGCGCCGCGGCGGTAGCACCTTCACTGGCCTCCAGCATCAGAATGAGCGATCCTTCGGCCACCTTATCGCCCAGCTTTACCTTCAGCTCTTTTACGATACCGGATGCGCTGCTCGGAATCTCCATGCTGGCCTTATCCGATTCAACCGTGATCAGGGACTGCTCCGCCGTGATGGAGTCGCCTGCCTTCACCAGCAATTCGATCACTTCGACTTCTTTGAAGTCGCCAATGTCCGGGACTTTGATTTCGATGACGCTCATAGAGGGCTCCGTTATTTTTTCATCGGAAAACTGATCACCCGGCTGGGCAGTGCCGAGCTTTTGTCAAACTCTGCACCTGCGCGCACGCCAAGCTCAGCGATTTCTCTGGCATTCAGATTCTGGTCGTAGGACGCATACATGGCGCCCAGCGCGAAGTACTTTCCGCTCCCAATGGCCCAAAAACGGTCGAAGCTGAAAACCTCGCGGTACGAGTACACACCAAAGATACCGTGCGGGTTCGCGATCAATGTAGTGATCTGCGATGACTCGTAGGGATCGTCTTCTTCTTCCTTCACATTGAGAAAGTACTTATCTTTCAGGATCTGGTGCACGCGCGTGAAGGTGTCAAACACCTCGTCGCGCGAGCCCAGCTTGCATTCCTCGCCCATCTCGGTCAGTAACTTCTTCATGACCGGAAAATGCGCGGTGGTACCCGACAACGATATATACGAGCCATTGACCTCGACGATCTTGTCGTTAACCTCATAACCATGCGGCAGGCGAGTATCACCGAAGGTCACGAGCGAGTCGGCCGCGATCGCAATCTGCTCGCCCTTGCGGACGACGACGCAGGTAGTCATGGCTGAACTTATAGCAAAGTCTTGCGCATATCGGCCAGCACCTCGCCGAGATACACGATGAAGCGTGCGCCAAGCGCGCCATCAATTACGCGGTGATCGTAGGACAGCGACATTGGCAGCATCAGGCGCGGCACGAAGGCCTTGCCATCCCACACTGGTTTGATTTCAGACTTCGACAAACCGAGGATCGCCACTTCCGGCGCATTGATGATGGGCGTGAACGACGTGCCGCCAATACCACCGAGCGATGAGATCGTGAAGGTCGCACCTTGCATATCGGCCGGCTTTAGCTTGCCATCGCGCGCCTGCGCGGACAACTCGCCCATCTCTTTCGCAATCTGCGCAAGGCCCTTCTGATCGGCGTTCTTCAACACCGGCACCACCAGACCATTGGGCGTGTCGGCGGCAAAACC
>CAZXRS010000138.1:0-5951 GCA_964642635.1 uncultured Bifidobacterium sp.
CGGCAAGATCGTCGCGCCGCAGCTGTATATCGCAGTAGGTATATCGGGAGCGATCCAGCATCTGGCCGGCATGAAGGATTCGAAAACTATCGTCGCGATCAACGAAGATCCGGAAGCGCCGATCTTCAGTGTTGCTGACTATGGTCTTGTCGCCGACCTGTTTGAAGCGGTACCCGAACTCGTGAAAGAACTGGGCTGATCGCTTCACGCGGCCCAATGCGCTATTGACCGGCTGTCTGTCGTCGCTCTGACAGACAGCCGTTTTTGTTTCAGACATACTCACCGAATAAGAACGCCCGGAGAAAAACATGAGCTACAACGCCCCGCTGAAGGACATGATGTTCGTGATGAACGAACTGGCCGGCCTCAGTGCCGTGAACCAGCTGCCCGGCTGTGAAGATGCGACGCCAGATACAGCCGAAGCAGTGCTCGAAGAAAATGCGAAGTTTTGTTCAGAAGTCGTGGCGCCGCTGAACTGGACCGGCGACCAGCAGCCCAGCCACTGGCATGACGGCAAGGTCACGACCACACCGGGTTTCAAGGAAGCGTTTCGGGGTTTTGTGGAGGCGGGTTGGCAAGGCCTACAGCATCCGCAGGAGTTCGGCGGACAAGGACTGCCCAAGCTGCTGGCCACACCTTGTATCGAAATGCTGAATGCGGCCAACCTGTCATTCGCGTTGTGCCCGCTATTGACCGATGGCGCGATCGAGGCGCTACTGACGGCGGGTAGTGATGAGCAGAAGCAGCTCTATATTCCAAAGATGGTGTCTGGCGAATGGACCGGCACTATGAACCTGACCGAACCTCAGGCCGGCTCCGATCTCGCTCTCGTACGTACACGTGCAGTGCCGCAAGGTGATGGCAGCTACAAGGTGTCTGGCACCAAGATCTACATTACGTTCGGCGAGCACGACATGGCAGAGAACATTGTTCATCTGGTGTTGGCGCGCACGCCAGATGCGCCGGAGGGTGTGAAAGGTATTTCGCTATTCATCGTGCCAAAGTTCATGGTGAATGCCGATGGTTCGCTCGGTGCGCGCAATGATGTGCACTGCGTATCCATCGAGCACAAGCTGGGTATCAAGGCCAGCCCGACGGCGGTGCTGCAGTTCGGTGATCATGGTGGCGCGGTGGGCTATCTGGTCGGCGAGGAGAATCGCGGCCTAGAGTACATGTTCATCATGATGAATGCGGCGCGTTTCGCGGTGGGTCTACAGGGAATTTCCGTCGCGGATCGTGCGTACCAGAAAGCCGTGCAGTATGCGAAAGACCGCGTGCAGTCGCGCGATCTCGCTGGATCGCCAGGGCCGGTGGCAATCATTCATCAACCAGACGTGAAACGCATGCTGATGAGTATGCGCGCTCAGACCGAGGCGGCACGCGCACTGTCATATGTGACTGCTGCCGCGTTCGACGCCGCGCATCATCACGCCGATGAAGTGACGCGCAAAGCGAATCACACCTTCTATGAATTCATGGTGCCGATCGTGAAGGGTTGGTCAACCGAGTTGTCGATTGATGTCGCATCCACCGGCGTGCAGGTGCACGGTGGTATGGGATTTATTGAAGAGACGGGCGCGGCACAGTACTACCGTGATGCACGCATTTTGACCATCTACGAGGGTACGACCGCGATTCAGGCGAATGACCTCATCGGCCGCAAGACTGCGCGTGACGGTGGTGCGGTAGCAAAGGGCATCATTGCGCAGGTGCGTGCAACCGCTTCTGAACTGAAGGCCAGCGATTCTGCCGACCTGAATGCGATCGCTCGTCGTCTGTCGGTTGCTGCCGATGCCCTCGAACAGGTAGTGGATTTTGTTGCTGGCCATGTGAAATCCGACATCAAGGCTGTGTTCGCCGGCAGCGTGCCGTACCTGAAAATGGCTGGCGTTGTGTTCGGCGGGTGGCAGATGGCTCGCGCGGCACTGGTAGCGCAAAAGAAACTCGCATCGGGCGATAGCGATGCGGCCTTCTTCAAGACCAAGATCGCGACCGCGCGTTTCTTTGCGGATTACTACCTGTCGACAGCCCAGGCATCGCGCGACGCGATCGTTGAAGGTAGTGCGGGCGTTCTGGCGCTGGCGGAAGACCAGTTCTGAGGCCGAACCCCGGAATTTCCATTATAGAAACTCCGGGGTCGCCTGGCTGAAATTGCACCCAATACTTTGTCAGGATGGCAAAACTCAAGGTTCGTAATGGGTTTTTCCGCCGAATCCGGATGACGCAAGCAGAACCAGTCCTTGTCGCACCCCCCCGAAAACCGCTATAATCGCGGTCTTTTTTCCGTCTTCGAACCCATTTTTGTCGAGAAAATCATGGTCGTAATTCGTCTGTCCCGTGGCGGCTCCAAGAAGCGCCCGTTTTACAACATCGTTGCCACCGATTCGCGCAATCGCCGCGACGGCCGCTTTATCGAGCGCATTGGCTTCTACAACCCGATCGCTTCGGGCGCCGCTGTTGGCTTCAGCATCAAGGAAGACCGTTTGGCGCACTGGACTGGCGTCGGTGCGCAGATGTCGCCGACCGTTGAGCGTCTGGTGAAGTCGGCTGGCAAGAAAGCCGCGTAATTTGTCTTCTGGCAGTACCCCGGGAATTCCGGTTCCCGATGACTTGGTGCTGGTAGCGCACGTGTCCGGCGCTTACGGCATCGCCGGATGGGTCAGGCTGAAGCCCTATTCATCCGAAGCCAGTGCGCTGCTTCATGCAAAGACCTGGTGGCTGGATAAACCGGCCCTGCATGACGTCGACGTCATGGAAGTGCGTAGCCAAGGCGAAGATATTGTTGCTCGCCTGATGGGCACTGAAAGTCGTAACGCTGCGGAAGACTTACGCGGCGCGACAGTGCAGATTCGGCGGGCGCATTTTCCGCCACTTGATGACAACGAGTTTTACTGGATTGATCTGATTGGTCACGCCGTTGTGAACTTAGCGGGTGAGACGCTGGGTGAAGTGACCGGTCTGATTGATAACGGCGCACATCCTATTTTGCGCGTTGGCAGTTTGGCGCAAGCGCCGGGAAAAACGCAGGAATGCTTGATACCGTTCGTCGACCGTTTCGTGACACAGGTTGATCAGCAAGCGGAAGTGATTACCGTCGACTGGGAAAAAGATTACTGATTCCGGTCGCCAGCAGGAGAGAGTGATGCAGTTCGATGTCGTGACGCTCTTTCCTGAGATGTTTAGCGCACTGACCGCCTCCGGCATTACGCGGCGCGCGTTTGAACAGAAAAGATGTGAGCTGTCGTTGTGGAACCCGCGCGATTTCACTAGCGATAACCACCGCACCGTGGATGACCGGCCGTATGGCGGCGGCCCCGGGATGGTGATGATGGCGGCGCCTCTCGAAGCGGCGATCAACGCAGCGAAGTCGAGGCAGCAGCAGTCCGGTTTGCCGAAGCCAAGAACGATTTACCTGTCGCCTCAGGGCGTGCCGCTGGACCATCGCAAGGTGGTGCAGCTGTCGGAAGAGCCGGGCATGGTGCTGCTGTGTGGACGTTACGAGGCGGTAGACCAGCGATTGCTGGATCGTTGCGTCGATGAAGAAATCAGCCTCGGCGATTTTGTGCTGTCGGGTGGCGAGTTGCCGGCGATGGCGCTGATGGATGCGGTGATTCGGTTGTTGCCGGGTGTGCTGAATGATGATGCGTCAGCGGTCGAAGACAGCTTCGTGAACGGACTGCTCGATTGCCCGCATTACACGCGACCCGAGGTGTATGAAGGTGTCGCAGTGCCCGAGGTATTGCTTGGTGGCCATCACGCGGAGATCGCGAAATGGCGACGCGAAAAGTCGCTCGAGGCTACGCTGAACAAGCGGCCCGCATTGATTGCGCAGGTGCGCGAGCAAGGATTATTGAGCAAGGCTGATGAAGCCGTGCTGACGAAATTGCAGCAAAAGTAGTGTGTTGCATTGTCCGGGCAGAGCCCCGGTTTTGATGAACCCCATCCTCTACCGGGCAACAGATGGCGCCGGCAAGATGGTTAAGGAGAAAAAGATGGATCTGATCCAGCAACTCGAACAGGAAGAAATTGCCCGTCTCGGCAAGAAGATTCCTGAATTCGCACCGGGCGACACCGTCGTCGTGAACGTCAACGTCGTTGAAGGCAACCGCAAGCGCGTGCAGGCCTACGAAGGCGTCGTGATCTCGCGCCGTAACCGTGGCCTGAACTCGAGCTTCATCGTCCGCAAGATTTCGTCGGGCGAAGGCGTCGAGCGTACGTTCCAGCTGTATTCGCCGCTGATCGCTTCGATCGAAGTGAAGCGTCGTGGTGATGTGCGTCGCGCCAAGCTGTACTACCTGCGTGAGCGTTCGGGTAAATCCGCGCGTATTCGCGAAAAGCTGCCGAGCCGCAAGGCCGCTGCTGCAGAGTAAACATTGCTGCGACAGGGAAAAGGGCACCGCGTGTGCCCTTTTTTGTTTTTGATGCGCTTATATCGCCATGACTAAAGTCGTTTTCGATCCCGCACAAGCCAGTCTCGATGCATTGGCCGATGAGCCCGCGCTACCGGCATCACGCCTGTCGCCCGACTGGTTGCGTGCGCGATTCGCATCCGAGATCGACTGGTCGCCCGAATTCGTCGCCGAGCCCGAACTGAACTTTACAAATCGCCCGTCGGTGCCGGCTGCCGTACTGATGCCTATGGTCGTGCGAGATCATGGCCTGAATCTTCTGCTGACCATGCGTACCGCTCATTTGAATGATCATGCTGGGCAAATTGCATTACCGGGAGGCCGCGTTGATCCGGACGACACCGACGCTATCGCCACCGCGCTGCGCGAGGCCGAAGAAGAAATCGGTCTGGCCAGTCACCATATCGAAGTGATCGGCAGCCTGCCGGACTATCAGACTGGCACCGGATTTCGAGTGACCCCCGTAGCCGCGCTGGTCCATCCGCCGTTCGATCTGACCGCCGATCCGTTCGAGGTCGCCGAAATCTTCGAGGTGCCGATGCACTTCCTGATGAACGGCGCGAACCATCAGCGTCGCAGCGCGGTACTGCCGAACCGACCAGGCAAGCGCAGCTTTTACGCTATGCCTTACGAGCGCTATTTCATCTGGGGCGCTACGGCGGCCATGCTGCGCAACCTGTATCACTTCCTCCGCGCTGAGTGATGCCTGGCCCGAACTAGCCTGTGCTTTTCATCACCTGCTAAGCTATCGGCTGAAGCGATTTAATTCCAGATATCGGCCATGACCCTGTTCTCCATCCTGTGTGTCCTGCTGCTCGAGCAGTTCAAACCTCTGCGCAGGGATAACCCAATCTACGCCGGGATCATCTCGCTGGCCACGCGCGTCGAGCACGGCTTCAATGCGGGTCGCGACGAGCACGGGCGCTTGGGCTGGCTGGCGATGATGTCGTTACTCGTATTGCCGACGCTGGTGATCTACTGGCTGTTGGCGCTGCTGAGCCCCGTCGCACAGCTGCTCTGGACCATCCTGATCGTCTACTTGACGCTGGGATTTCGTCATTACAGCCATTATTTTTCTGCGATTCAGATCGCACTGAATGACAACGACCTGCCCGAGGCCAGGCGCTTACTGGCCGAATGGACCCGCTCTGACACCACGGACTTTGAAGCTAAAGAGATCGCCCGCATATCTGTCGAGCGTGCTCTTATTACTACGCACCGGCATGTGTTCGGTGTCTTCTTCTGGCTGTTGATGCCGATCGGCCCTGCGGGTGCGGTGCTGTATCGCGTTGCTGAGTATCTCGCGCGCGGCTGGAGCGAACCCGAGCATTTGAAGGACGAGCCTTTCGGGAGCTTTGCGCGACGTGCGTTCTATCTGATCGATTGGGTGCCCGCGCGCCTGACTGCCATCGCCTTTGCGATCGTCGGCAACTTCGAAGATGCCGTGTACGCATGGCGACATTTCGCGCAGCGCTGGAGCGATGAGTCCGATGGCATCATTTTGTCTTCCGGTGGTGGTGCCATGGGTGTACGTCTGGGCAC
>CAZXRS010000139.1:0-5940 GCA_964642635.1 uncultured Bifidobacterium sp.
CTTCATCTCTGCGGGTGAGCATGACCTCGCGGCCAATATCGTTCATCTGGTACTGGCGCGACTTCCTGATGCGCCACCCGGCACGAAAGGCATCTCGCTATTTGTCGTGCCGAAATTCGTCCCGGACGCTAGTGGCGCACCGGGTGAACGCAATTCGATTTTCTGTAGCGCCATCGAGCACAAGATGGGTATTCACGGCAATGCGACCTGCCAGATCAGTCTGGATGAGGCGACGGGCTGGCTGGTCGGCGAAGCGCATCGCGGACTCAATGCGATGTTCGTGATGATGAATGCTGCGCGTCTTGGTGTGGGAATGCAATCGCTGGGGCTCACCGAAGTCGCTTACCAGAACGCCGTCGCCTATGCGCGTGATCGCCAGCAGGGACGTAGCCTGAGCGGACCGAAGGCGAAAGACAAGCCGGCTGACCCCATCATCGTGCATCCTGATGTACGTCGCATGCTGCTGACTGCGCGTGCTTATGCGGAAGGAGGGCGAGCCTTCTGTAGCTACATCGCGCTACAGCTCGATCGCGAACTCAATCATCCGGATGAATCCGTGCGCAAGGAAGCTGCTGACGAAGTCGCGCTTCTCACTCCGATCGTGAAAGCCTTCCTCACGGATAACGCATGGATCGCTTGCTCCGAAGCGCTGCAGGTCTATGGCGGCCACGGCTACATTGCCGAGTGGGGCATGGAGCAATATGTGCGTGATGCGCGTATCAATATGATTTACGAAGGTACGAACACGATTCAGTCACTCGACCTGCTGGGTCGCAAGGTGCTGATGGACAACGGCGCGAAGCTGCGCAAGTTCGGTGACAAGATCAAGGCGTTTGTGGAAGAGCACGGCACGGACGAAAAACTGTCTGAGTTCATCACGCCATTGGGCGATATTGGCGATAAAGTGGGCAAGCTGTCGATGGAAATCGGAATGAAGGCTTTCATGAATCGCGACGAAGTCGGCGGTGCTGCCGTGCCTTATCTGCGTGTGGTCGGGCACATGGTCTACGCATATTTCTTCGCACAGATGGCAAAGATTGCGCTTGAAAAACAAAAAAGCGGCGATGACTTTTATAAGGCCAAGCTGGCGACGGCACGTTTCTATTTCGCTCGACTGCTGCCAGAAACGGCCATGCTGATCAGGCAGGCGCGCTCAGGTGTGAAGAACCTGATGGAGATGGAAGAGAGTCTGTTTTAAAACTTCAAAAAAGACGCTGGATCCCGGCTTGCGCCGGGATGACGATTTAATAGCCATCAAACTCACTGGCGTCATTCCGGCGAAGGCCGGAATCCATCGTTGATCGACATTATCAGTAATCGGAGGTTTAGTTTCATGTCCAACTTCATCGTAAAAAAAGTTGCCGTCCTCGGTGCAGGCGTGATGGGAGCGCAAATCGCCGCGCACTGCATTAATGCGCGTGTGCCAGTGATCCTGTTTGATCTGCCCGGCAAGGAGGGGCAGCCGCGTGACGCCGTCGTCGCTCGCGCCGTCGAGCATCTGAAAAAACTCAACCCGGCACCGCTAGGCGATGCCTCACATGTCGATTTACTGGAAACGGGTAACTTCGACGATGACCTCGACAAGCTGAAAGATGCTGATCTGATTATCGAGGCGATCGCCGAGCGCATGGACTGGAAGCACCAGCTCTACGCAAAGATTGGCGCGCATATCGCACCGCATGCGATCTTTGCGACGAATACCTCCGGCCTCTCCATCACCGAACTGAGCAGCGCGCTGCCTGATCCATTGCGCAGCCGTTTCTGTGGTGTGCATTTCTTCAATCCACCGCGCTACATGCATCTGGTCGAGCTGATCCCGACCGCATCGACCGATACTCACATCCTCGACAATCTCGAGACTTTCCTCACCAGCGCGCTTGGCAAAGGTGTGGTGCGTGCGATCGATACGCCCAACTTTATTGCGAACCGCGTTGGCGTATTCGGCATGCTGGCGACGATGCATGAGGCCGAAAAATTCGGTTTGTCGTATGAGCTGGTGGATGATCTCACCGGTGCCAAGCTGGGTCGTGCGAAATCTGGCACCTTCCGTACCGCTGACGTGGTCGGTCTCGATACATTGGGCCATGTGATCCGGACCATGACGGACAAGTTACCGAAGGATCCTTTCCATTCGTTGTACAAGCAGCCGGCAGCACTGGAGAAACTGATTGCCGATGGCAAGCTCGGCCAGAAATCGGGTGCCGGATTCTTCAAGAAAGCTGGCAAAGACATCCTGCGCTATGACGCGGCGAAAAACGATTATGTGCCGGCTGGCGCCAAAGCTGACGAGCTGATTGCCCGCATTCTGAAAGAAAAAGATGTCGCCAAGCGCATCAAGGCATTGCATGACGCTACGCATCCGCAGGCGCAATTTCTATGGTCCATCTTCCGTGATGTCTTTCATTACATTGCGGTGCACCTCGACACCATCGCCGACAATGCGCGTGAAGTGGACTTCGCCTTGCGCTGGGGCTTCGGCTGGAAGCAGGGCCCGTTCGAAACCTGGCAGGCCGCTGGCTGGCAGCAGGTAGCGCAATGGATCAAGGACGATATCGACGCAGGCCACGCACTATCCAAAGCACCGTTGCCCGACTGGGTGTTTGATGGTCGGGATGGTGTGCACCGTGCGGAAGGTTCGTGGTCGCCTGCGAAGAAGACCTATGTGCCGCGCTCATCGCTGCCGGTGTATGCGCGACAAGTGTTTCGTGCGCCGGTGTTGGGCGATGGTGCCGTCAGTGGCGCGACCGCCGGTACCACTGTGCACGAAGACGATACCGTGCGTCTCTGGCATCGTGGTGATGGCGTATTGCTGTTCTCGACCAAGACCAAACTGCATGTGATGGGCCCGGATGTGATTGGCGGTCTCGAGCGTGCGATCGATGAGGCGGAGAAGCACTACCGCGCCCTCGTGATCTGGCATCCGGACTCGGCTGATGGTGGCGCATTTTCTGCCGGTGCGGATCTGCAATCCATGATGCCGACCTTCATGGCCGGCGGCGCAAAAGCACTCGATCCTTTCGTCGCACGCTTCCAGAACACGATGATGCGCGTGAAGTATGCCAATGTGCCGATCGTGGCCGCCGTTGCGGGTCTTGCGCTTGGCGGTGGTTGCGAGCTGCTGATGCATGCAAGTCGCCGTGTCGCGTTGCTAGAGTCGTATATCGGTCTGGTCGAAGTGGGTGTCGGGCTCGTGCCGGCGGGTGGCGGTCTGAAAGAGATTGCGCTGCGCTCTGCGCGTGAAGCGAAGGGCAATGACATTTTGCAGTTCCTGAAAAACCGCTACATGCAGGCAGCCACGGCGGCCGTATCGAAGTCTGCGCTGGAAGCAAAGAAGATGGGTTATCTGTCCAAGGGCGATGTGATCGTGCTGCATCCCCATGAGCTGCTGCATGTCGCCACCACGCAGGCACTGGCCATGGCCGACGCAGGCTATCGCCCGCCGCTGGCTACGCTGATTCCCGTCACGGGAGATTACGGCAGCGCGACTATCAAGGCGCAGCTGGTGAATATGCGTGATGGGGGCTTTATCTCTGCGCACGACATGCATATCGGTTCGCTGATTGCCGAGATTGTCAGCGGTGGTGATATCGAACCCGGCAGTCGTGTATCTGAGCAGTGGCTGCTCGACCGTGAGCGCGCCGCGTTTATCTCACTGCTTGAGAACCCTAAGACGCAGGAGCGGATTATGGGGATGCTGCAGACGGGGAAACCGGTTCGAAATTGAATCGATTGTGCGACGTAGTCGAACAATCGATTCATCCCAGCGGAAGCTGGGATCCATGAACAGCAAAGGACTTCAAAATGAGCAAACAACTCCAAGACGCCTACATCGTCTCCGCCATCCGCACACCGATCGGCAAGGCACCTCGCGGTGCGTTCCGTCATGTGCGTCCTGATGATCTGCTGGTACACGCAGTGAAGTCTGCACTGGCACAGGTGCCCAACCTCGACCCGGCCACCATTGAAGATGCCATCGTTGGCTGCGCGTTCCCGGAAGCGGAACAAGGCCTGAACGTCGCGCGCATGGCCATGCTACTGGCCGGTCTTCCGAACACCGTGGGTGGTGTCACGGTGAATCGCTACTGTGCATCCGGCATCACTGCGGTGGCAATGGCGGCGGACCGCATCCGCACCGGTGAAGCCGATGTAATGATCGCTGCTGGTGTCGAATCCATGTCGATGGTGCCGATGATGGGACATCACCCTTCCATCAATCCGGAGGTGATGAAAGACGAGAACATCGCAATGGCCTACGGGATGGGTATCACTGCCGAGAAGGTCGCGCAGCAATGGAAGATCACGCGCGAAGCGCAAGACGAGTTCGCTGTCGAATCACATCGCCGCGCAATGGCTGCTGTACAGAACGGTGAGCGCGAAGGTGAGATCGCACCGATCGAAGTCGTCGAGCGGTTCCCCAACCTGTCGACAGGTCAAATCGACGTAAAAACACGCATCGTGTCGCAAGACGAAGGCATACGCGCCGACACCAGCATGGAAGGCCTCGCCAAATTAAAACCTGTGTTTGCTGCGAAGGGTAGCGTTACCGCAGGTAACAGCTCGCAAACCTCAGATGGTGCTGGCGCACTCATTCTCGTCAGCGAAAAAATGCTAAAGCAGTTCAATCTGACGCCGCTGGCGCGTTTCGTGTCGTTCGCAGTGAGGGGTGTGCCACCAGAGATCATGGGCATTGGTCCGAAGGAAGCGATTCCGGCGGCATTGAAACACGCCGGCCTCACCCAAGACCAGATCGACTGGATCGAACTCAATGAAGCCTTTGCCGCACAAGCGCTCGCGGTGCGTCATGATCTCGGACTTGATCCGGAAAAAATCAATCCACTCGGTGGTGCGATCGCGCTAGGTCATCCGCTCGGCGCGACCGGTGCTATTCGTGCAGCGACGGTGATTCATGGATTGCGACGTCGTAACCTCAAGTACGGCATGGTAACGATGTGCGTTGGTACGGGTATGGGCGCCGCTGGTATTTTTGAAAAGGTCTGAGCATGATCCGATTCGAGGTCGAAGGTGCTGTTGCTACGGTCGCATTCAATCGTCCGGAAAAAAAGAATGCAATCACCGCAGCGATGTATCAGTCGGCTGCCGGCGCATTGAAAGAAGCAGGTGCGAACGATGATGTGCGTGTCATCGTAATCACTGGTGACGGTGCTTGCTTCACCGCCGGTAATGATCTCGAAGATTTTCTGCAGAGCCCGCCTCAGGGTGACGACAGTCCGGTCATGCAATTCATGAATGCGCTGCGCACGACGGCCAAGCCCATCATTGCCGCCGTGCCCGGGATTGCGATTGGTATCGGCACGACATTACTGATGCATTGCGAGCTGGTCTATGCAGCGAACAGCGCGAAGTTTGCGATGCCGTTCACGCAGCTCGGCTTGTGTCCCGAGTTTGCATCGAGCGTGCTGTTGCCGCGCATCGCGGGATATCAGCGTGCTGCAGAAAAGTTGATGCTGGGTGAGCCTTTCGATGCAGCCGAAGCGGAAAAGATGGGACTGGTGAATCGTGTGCTGCCTGCAGATGAACTGACGCCCTTCGTACATGCGCAGGCCTTGAAGTTGGCGGCGCTTCCGTCCGAATCGCTTCGCGTGACCAAGCAGCTGATGAAGGTCGACCTGCAGACACCAGTTGCTGCGGCCATGCTCACCGAGATGCAGCATTTCCAGCGTATGCTGAACGGACCGGATGCCAAAGAAGCGTTTAGCGCGTTTCTGCAGAAGCGCAAGCCGGTCTTTCGATAAGTTTTACCCGCGACGGGTAGAATGGCGAGGTGAAGCAGGCCAGACAGTCGCTGGCGATCGCGAGATCGCGGGAGGAAGGTCCGGACTCCACAGAGCAGGGTGACGGTTAACGACCGTCCGTCGTGAGACGAGGAATAGGGCCACAGAGACGAGTCTTTGCAGCGCAAGCTGCAAAGGGTGAAACGCG
>CAZXRS010000140.1:0-5900 GCA_964642635.1 uncultured Bifidobacterium sp.
AGCGCATCCTGTCCGAGACCTACGGCATCATGGTCTATCAAGAGCAGGTCATGCAAATGGCGCAGGTGATCGGGGGCTATTCGCTCGGCGGCGCTGACTTACTGCGTCGCGCGATGGGCAAGAAGAAGCCTGAAGAAATGGCAGAGCACCGCCAGATCTTTCGTGAGGGCGCAGCCAAGAATGGGTTAACAGAGGACAAGGCCGACGAGATCTTCGACTTGATGGAGAAGTTCGCCGGATACGGTTTCAACAAGTCCCATGCAGCTGCGTATGCGCTGTTGTCTTACTACACGGCCTATCTGAAGACGCACTTCCCCGCTGAATTCATGGCAGCCAACTTGTCGCTGGCGATGGATGACACCGACAAGGTAAAGATACTTGTCGAGGATGCGCTTGATACCTGCAAGCTGACGCTACTACCGCCAGACATTAATCTGTCGGTATATCGCTTTACCGCTGTCGCAGACGCAGGCAAGAAAGCTGATCGTATCCGCTACGGCTTGGGCGCTGTCAAAGGTACAGGCCAGAATGCGATCGAGGCCATCATTGAAGCGCGCAAATCCGGACCCTTCAAAGATTTATTCGAATTCGTCAAACGCGTCGACAAGCGGCAGATCAACCGTCGCACGATTGAATCACTGGTTAAGTCCGGTGCGATGGATGGTTTTGGTGTCGATCGCGGCGTTTTGATGGCTTCAGTGAGCTTGGCCATCGATAGCGCCGAACAGGCCGAGGCGGCAGCGAACCAGGTCAGTCTGTTCGATAGCACGGATAGCGGATTCGACGACAGCCCGGAATACGTGAACATGGCGCCGTGGAGCGACAAGCAGCGGCTCACCGAAGAAAAAACTGCGCTGGGCTTTTATCTGTCGGGCCATCTGTTTGATTCGTATGCGGACGAAGTACGCAAGTTCGTCCGAGTGAAACTTGCAGACATTGCGCCAGCACGCGAACCGAAACTGTTGACAGGCATTATCTCCGGCGTGCGGGTACAGATGACGCAGCGCGGCCGTATGGTCGTCGTCACTCTCGACGATGGCAGCGCGCAGGTCGAAGTGACGGTCTACAGCGAGCTCTATGATCCGAACCGCGCCTTGTTCAAAGAGGATGAGTTCCTGGCGGTGCAGGGCAAGATATCGGAAGACCGCTTCTCCGGCGGTCTGCGCGTGACGGCCGATAAGGTGATGGATATTGCGACCGTGCGGGCGAATTTTGTGAAGTCACTGCGGCTATCGATGAATGGCCAGGCCGATGCGAAAAAACTGCGCGAGATGATCCAGCCGTATCAGCAGAGCCAAGCTTCCTGTCCCATCATCGTCGAGTACACCAAGAACGGTGCACTTGCCGAACTGCGTCTGTCTGACGAATGGCGCGTACGCGCCGATGATGCCCTGCGAGCGAAGTTGTGCGAATGGCTCAGTGCTGACAACGTCTGGTTTGAATATTGATGAGTTACTCGCATACCTTCCGCCGCCTGCTAGGCCTACTGTCACCGTATAAGTCTCGCATTGTCGTTGCGCTGATTGCGATGGCAATCACCTCAGCGACCGAGCCAGCGGTGGCTGCGCTGATGAAGCAATTGCTCGATAGCGGTTTTGTGAAGGGAAGCTTTCCGGTGTGGTTGGTGCCGGTCATTGTGATTGGCCTCTTTCTCATTCGTGGAATCGCAACGTTTTCGTCGAGCTTTCTGATGGCCTGGGTATCAGGGCGGATGGTCTCGCAATTGCGGCATCAAATGTTCACGCGATTGATGGATGTACCGCTGGGCTACCATGACAAGCATTCGACCGGTCAGGTACTCAATACGATGATGGTCGAGGTGCCACAGGTACTTGATCTGCTGCGCGGCGTACTGGTCAACCTGATCCGCGATAGCCTGACTGTGGTGGGTCTGGTGATCTATCTGTTCTGGCTGAACTGGAAGCTCACGCTCATCACACTAGTACTGGTGCCGCTGGTTGGCGTTGCGGTAAGTCTGACCGCAAAGCGCCTCAAGCGTCTGATTCGTGAGAGCCAACAAATGAATGGCGAATTGATGCAGGCGATTGACGAAGCCGCACGCGCCCGGCATGTGATCAAGATTTTCGGCGGGCAGGCCTATGAGGCCTCACGCTTTGAAGTGCGTTCTGACCGTCTGCGTGGTTTTACGCTGCGACAGGCGAGTACTGCGGCAACGGTCGAGCCTATCACCCAGCTGCTGAATTCCATTTCAGTTGCCATGATCATCTCGATCGCGCTATGGCAATCTTCCGATGGACAGATGACGGTGGGAGGCTTCGCCTCATTCATCATTGCAATGCTGATGACACTCACGCCACTCAAACATCTTGCGAACATTAGCGGCCCGTTACAACGCGGTGTCGCCGCCGCCGAGCGCGTATTCGCGATGATCGATGAGCCGACCGAGCGAACCGATGGGCAGCCATTACTGACACGTGTACGAGGACAGCTGTCGTTCCGTAATGTGTCTTTCCGATACCCGGCCGCTACCGAAGAAGCGCTATCAAAGGTGAACCTAGACATCGCGCCCGGAGAGACGATCGCATTGGTGGGTATGTCAGGTGGCGGCAAGACCACGCTGGTTAATCTGGTGCCGGAGTTCTATCCGCTAGCCTCAGGCGAGATACTTCTGGACGGTACGCCGATCTCTCAGATTGCTTTGACCTCCCTGCGCGCGCAGATCGCCATGGTGAGTCAGAACGTCGTTCTATTTGATGATACGATCGCCGCGAACATTAGTTACGGTGATGTGCGTCCAGACCGAGCCTGCGTAGAGGCTGCGGCAAAGGCTGCCTATCTCGAGGAAGTGATCGCTGCGCTACCCGCCGGTTACGATACGCAGATTGGCGACAACGGCATGCGACTGTCCGGCGGTCAGCGGCAGCGACTCGCGATCGCGCGGGCGATATACAAGGATGCACCGATACTGATTCTTGACGAGGCAACGTCAGCGCTGGATACAGAATCCGAGCGTGCAGTACAGCAAGCGCTAGATACCCTGATGAAGGGCCGTACCACGCTGGTGATTGCCCATCGACTATCCACCGTAGAGCATGCTGACCGCATCGTCGTGATTGAACATGGGCGAATCATCGAGGTAGGCAGCCACGCCGAGCTATTGCGAAACAATGGCGTGTACGCCCACCTGTACCACCTGCAATTCGCGAAGGAGCAGTGATGGGACATTCGCAACCGATATCTCGATTTCCAGTACCGGAGCTCAAGGATCTACCAGAGGATATCCGTACCTCGATACTCGCCGTGCAGGAAAAGGCCGGCTTCGTACCCAATGTATTCCTGGCTTTGGCGCACCGCCCTGCAGAATTCCGCGCATTCTTCGCGTATCACGATGCATTGATGTTGAAGGAAGGCGGCAGTCTCAGTAAGGCTGACCGCGAAATGATCGTCACCGCAACCAGTGCCAAGAACAATTGCCTGTACTGCGTTGTTGCCCATGGTGCACTGCTGCGAATCTATTCAAAAAATCCGCTCGTGGCTGATCAGGTCACGGTTAATCATTCGAAGGCTGATATTACGGCCCGCCAGAAAGCAATGTTGGATTTTTCAGTGAAAGTCTGCTTGGATTCAGCGGCAGTTACCGAGGCAGACTACGAAGCACTGCGCGAGCATGGATTTGATGAGGAAGACATCTGGGATATCACCGCGATTACGGGATTTTTTGGGATGTCGAATCGGATTGCTAATGTGGTGGGGATGCGGCCGAATGATGAGTTTTATTTGATGGGGCGGGTACCTCGGTAGAGGTGCGTACAGCCTACTAGCTGATCCTGTTCCTTCTAATTTTTGAATCACCAGATAAGAGATCTGAATGATCGTTGTAAAACTCAAAGGTGGGCTTGGGAATCAGATGTTCCAGTATGCGGCGGGCCGGGCGTTGGCTATTCGCGCAGGAACGGAGCTCCTTTTGGATGCAAATACCTATAGCCAGTCTTACAACCGAGAATTTGGGCTCGATAAGTTCTGTATCAAGGCGCGGATAGCTACTGACCAGGATTTGGCCCCATGGCCTAAATGGCAGAGAAAGCCAAGCGAATGGTTGCAGCGTCTGGGAATTCGCACCCGAAGATACAGGGAGCTGAAGCTTGGATTTGATCCGAAATGGCCTTCGCTCGGTGATGATCTGTATATAGAGGGTTATTTTCAGTCAGAGAAATATTTTTCAGAAATCAAGGATGTGTTGGTTTCAGATTTTCAGCTTAAGGCGCAGCTTTCTGCCGAAAATCAGCGGATAGCTGATCAGATAAAAAACAGCGAAAGCGTAATGATTCATGTCAGGCGAGGAGACTACGTTTCATCACCCAAGGCGGCTGAAAAGCACGGAGCATGTGGTATCGAGTATTACCGTCATGCGATAGAGAAGATCGAATCGTCGGTCGATAGTCCGCAATTTTTCATATTTTCCGACGACCTTGATTGGGTAAGAGAGAATATTCCGCTGCCAGGAGATCCTGTTTATGTGGATGGCAATCAACATACTCCCGAGGTAGACATCGGTCTGATGGCACTAGGTAAGCACTTCGTTATTGCCAATAGTTCGTTTAGTTGGTGGGGGGCTTGGTTGTCATGTGCAGACGACAATGTCGTAGTTTCTCCAGCGCCATGGTTTGCTTATAAATCTCCAATCGATAAAGTCATATATAACGCAACTTGGAATTTAATCGAAAAACAGTAACTTCGACACATTTAAAATGAAAATAATCTCAAAGCTAGCATCACAGATAGCTAAGCCGTTTATCAAAGCTTATAAATTGCACATAAAAAAAGATGAATTTCTAATTTCGATAAAGAAGTGGCGATCAATTAAAGGTGACCAAACCCTTCGACTTGAATATCCACTTGATAGCAAAAGTATTGTTTTCGACCTTGGTGGATACAAAGGCGATTTTGCGGCGGCCATGCACGAAAGATATGGCTGCAGTGTCTATGTATTTGAGCCGGTAAAGATTTATTACGAGGAATGTAAGAATCGATTTTCAGGAAATGAAAAGATTCATTGTTTTAATTATGGCTTGTCCGACTCTGATTCAATTGTCGAAATGGGCGATGATGGTGATGCTTCAAGTTTAATTCGGGCTAGCGAAGAATCAAAAACGGAACAAGTCGAAGTAAAAGCGTTTGTAAGCGAGATGGCGAGGCTTTCAGTTAAAGAAATCGATCTAATGAAAATGAATATAGAAGGCGCCGAATTTATTATCTTCCCGCATCTATTTCAGTTTTCGATGATCTCAAAAATAAAACACATCCAAGTCCAGTTCCACGAATTTTACCCAGACGCACGGAAGCTGCGGGATCAAATTCGCCAAAGACTCAATAGCACACACGTTGAAACTTGGAATTTTCCCTTCGTTTGGGAGTCCTGGTCGCGAAAAGATTTGCAATCGTGATTATCAGCTATGTATCTAGATACTCACATACCAAAGATCTAAAAAAGATGGTTAAAGAAATACTAGATGAATATCCGGAGGAAGATCAGTATGATCCGACGAAAGATTTCTGCGACGAAGAGATATGTAGAGATATGAAAAATGGAATACTTCTTAACTGAAACTCAGGCAATCTTGGAAATAACGGATCCATATACATCGTTGAAAGACCAAGATCGAAAATAGAAAAATTATTTTAGGATGTTTAAAAATCGAGCGTAAAAGGCAATTTTTCAAAAACTTGAAGAAAACACTTACGATACACAATAATGTTTCTGAATTTGTATAAAACGGTCAATAAAAATCAGGATTGGAAAATTTAAGTGAGGGTATTAATTACCGGGGGTGCAGGATACATAGGAAGTCATGCTGTTGTGTCACTTTTGGACCGTGGACATGATGTTGTAGTCATTGATAATTTCTCAAATTCGACGCCAACCATTATTAAATCAATCG
>CAZXRS010000141.1:0-5825 GCA_964642635.1 uncultured Bifidobacterium sp.
ATGTTCGGCACCAAGGAAGGCATGATTCATCAAGCCGAGGAACGTATTGAAGACCTTAAGGAACGCGGCTATGAAAACGCCGGTCTGTACAACCCTGAGGGTGTCGGTGGCACGCACGTAATGTACGTGCTGCATCACGCGGACAGACCAGAGCTGTATCACGGCCTGCCGAAGGATCCGACCATCAGCCCCATGGTATCGATCTGGAAGGGTGTGACCAAGCCGCTGCTATCGATCGGTTTGGGTCTCGCGATGCTGGGTGGATTCTTCCACTACATCACCAAAGGCCCCAAGGAAGTGCATGCCGACGATCATGCGAACAAGGAAGGAGCCTGACATGAGCCAGTACATCCAGCGCTACGCCACGGCTGACCGCGCAAATCATTGGGTGGTCGCTATCCTGTTCGTGATCCTGTCATTGACCGGCCTGGCTTTCTTTCATCCGGCCTTCTTCTTTCTTTCAAACGTACTTGGCGGTCCGGTGTGGGCGCGTATTCTGCATCCCTTCCTCGGTATCGTGATGGCGATCAGCTTCGTTGGTCTCGCGCGTCGCGTGTGGCATGAGAACTTCTTGAAGCCGGTCGATATCGAGTGGTTAAAGCGCATTCAGGAAGTGATCAACAACGAAGACGGCCCGGACTCGCTACCCATCGGAAAATACAACGCCGGCCAGAAGCTGATGTTCTGGACTATGGTCGGCAGCGTTGCGGCACTGCTCGTCACTGGCTTTGTGATCTGGCGTTCGTACTTCGCTGCGTTCTTCCCCATCCCATTGATTCGCTTCGCGATGGTGATTCATATGCTGGCCGGATTTACCGGTATTCTGGCGCTGATCATTCACGTGTATGCCGCGATCTGGGTGAAGGGCACGCTGCGTGCGATGACGCGTGGTGACGTCGATGCGGCGTGGGCGAAGCATCATCACCCGGAGTGGTTTAAGGAGCAGACGGGGGCAAAGTAAACCAATGACGGCCCCGCCTATCATCGCGGGTAAACTCTGGCGTTAACGCTCATTCGGGCATGGATCCCAGCTTTCGCTGGGATGACGACATCAAGGCTGAGGGCCTCAAATTGCCGTCATCCCAGCGGAAGCTGGGATCCAGCATTTTTATCTATTACTCATGACCCAAAAAATCCTCCAGCCCGGCGAAATCGGTCAGCACGAGCCCTTCCCCAACGTCGTGCTACCTACCGATCCACAACAATTCGCGAACCGCGCTCGTCGCTTCGAACATCTCGCGCGCGATAACGCGCTCGCGCCGTTGCTGGCTGCGATGGCCCATATCGCGCAGGCGCAGCAGAAGGCTTATGCTGCGAACCTCGCCGCACCGGTCGCTGACGCCTTGCTTGAACAATCACGCGAGCACGGTATGCCACCGCTGTCCTATCAACAAGAGCGCGATGCGGGCTGGCTGAAAGATCTCGACGCCATTGCTGAGGCCTTGGCGAGCTGTGGCGAACCCGTGCTGCACGATGCCGCGCAAAAATTGACAGCGCTGGATACCGCCGGCCGTGAGGCAATAGCCGATGCCGTCTTTGGCGGTGGCATTGCCGGTGATGATGCCGAAGCGCATGCGCTGCTATCACCACTGGTGGGTGCAGCACTGCAAGTCTGGTGGACGCGTCAGGCGGCCTCATTAAAGCCCGACGATGTCGGCCTTGTCGGTGCATCGACCGTCTGCCCCTGCTGCGGTTCGCGACCGACCGCCAGCGTGATCGAAATGACGCCTAGCCAGCACAGCCTGCGCTATCTGCACTGCAGCCTGTGTGCGACGCAATGGCATATGGTGCGCGTGACCTGCTCCGCCTGCGAATCCACGAAAGACATTGCTTATTACAGCCTGAACGGTAAGGAAGCCGAGGGACCGTCCACCAAGATCGCGTTTGCACGCGCCGAGGCTTGCGACCACTGCCACAGCTATCTGAAGATTTTCACGCGTGAAAAAGAACCGATGATGGACGTACTGGCCGACGACCTAGCGACGCTGACGCTGGACATGCTAGTCGACGAAGCCGGCTACCTGCGCAGTGGTCCCAATCTGCTGTTCTCACCGGGAGTACCTGACCCGGAGTAAACTTCGGTCTTGAGACTTCTCGTAAGGACACTGATGAATCCCTCGTTTCTGCCCCGTGCGGGTGAAACCGGTGCCGACATCCTGCAGCTCACTACGCTGCCCTCGGTCGATGCACTGCTGAATCACCCCGATCTGCAAGCCGCCATGACTGCGCACGGACGCGGCCTCACCAAACGTGCCGTTCAGCTTACGCTGGCCCGTGTGCGCCAATCCCTCACCCGTTCGGAAGGTGCCAGCATCGCGCGCGATCATCTGATGCGTCTGATCGCTCAGCAAATCGACGCTGAAACTCTGCCGTCGCTGCGCCGCGTCTTCAACTTGACCGGCACCGTCATCCACACCAACCTCGGGCGCAGCCCGCTGCCGGAAGCGGCGATCGATGCGCTGATCAATGCGGCGCGCCATCCGGTGACGATTGAATACAATCTCGCCAATGGAGAACGCGGCGAGCGTGATCACCTCACCGAGCAGTTGCTATGCGACCTCACCGGCGCTGAAGCCGCCACCGTCGTCAACAACAATGCCGCTGCAGTGCTGCTGGTGCTGGCCGCACTGGGCGCGGGCAAAGAAGTACCGATCTCGCGCGGTGAGTTGATCGAGATCGGTGGCTCATTCCGCATTCCCGACATCATGAAAATGGCCGGCTGCAAGCTGGTCGAGATCGGCACCACCAACCGTACTCATTTGAAAGACTACGAGAACGCGATCAATGAACACACCGCGATGCTGACGCGGATTCACGCATCGAACTATTCAATCGTCGGCTTCACTGCGGCTGCAAGCGAGCAAGAGCTGGGTGCACTGGCCAAAGATAAGCAGCTACCCTTCTTTGTTGATCTCGGTAGCGGCGCGTTGATCCCCTTCGAGCGCTACGGGCTACCGCATGAGCAGCTACCACAGGAAAGTCTGCGCGCGGGTGCAAGCGTGGTCAGCATCTCTGGCGACAAGCTGCTCGGCGGTCCGCAGGCCGGCATCATCCTCGGCCGCAGGGATCTGATCGAGAAGATTCGCAAGCATCCACTGAAGCGCGCGCTGCGCTGTGACAAGCTGATCATGGGCGCACTCGAAGCCACGCTACGTATCTATCGCGATCATTCGGATGATCCGCACAAGCTTGCGCAAGTATTGCCCCTGTTCCGGCTACTGAAACGACCCGCTGATGATATCCGCGCCAGTGGTGAGCGCATGCTGGCTCAGGTTCAGCAATGCTTCGCCAATCATGCATCGGTGACGCTGCAATCCTCGAGCAGCCAGATCGGTAGCGGCTCGCTGCCGGTGGATCGGCTCGACAGCTGGTCACTGGTGATCACGCCGAGCGGACGACGCAGCGGTCAGGCGACGACGGCGATCGCCACCGCGCTGCGCAAACTACCCGTGCCCGTAATCGGTCGTGTAAAGGATGGCGCGGTCTGGCTTGATCTGCGCGTGCTGGACGATGAGGCGGTATTCCTCGAACAACTCACTTACCTTGCTCTGCCTGCACTCGCATGATCATTGGTACCGCAGGACATATCGATCACGGCAAGACCTCGCTGGTACGCGCATTGACCGGTATCGAGACTGATCGTCTGAAAGAAGAAAAGGTGCGCGGCATCACCATTGAACTGGGCTTCGCCTATCAGCCGGTCGATGCCCATCTGCCTGACGGCCCGCGGCTGGGTTTCGTCGATATGCCGGGGCACGAGCGCTTCATTCCCACCATGCTGGCCGGCGCTACCGGTATAGGTATGGCGCTGCTGGTCGTTGCCGCTGATGATGGCGTGATGCCGCAGACGCGTGAGCACCTGCAGATACTTCAGCTGTTGAATCTCAGGCAGGGTGCAATCGCACTCACCAAGATAGATGCCGTGCCTGAAGAACGTGTCGCCGAAGTTACTCGCGAGATCCGTACGCTGCTAGCCGGCAGCCTGCTCGCGGATGCGCCGCTATTCCCGTGTAGCGCCATCACTGGGCAAGGCGTCAGCGAGCTGAAAATCTTCCTGCAAGACGCCTCGCGCGCATGGCATGCGAAGCGCTCCGAAGCCAGCACCGCGAAAAGGAATTTTCGTCTCGCGGTTGATCGCAGCTTCTCGATTGAAGGACGCGGCACCATCATTACCGGCACTGTACATGCCGGCTCGCTGGCCGTGGGAGACACTGTACGCCTGCTGCCATCGAACCAAAGCGCCCGACCCCTGAGCGCTCGCGTGCGCGGACTGCATGCATTTAATCAGCCAGCCGATCGCTGTGAGGCGGGTGAACGCGTGGCGCTAAATCTTGTCGGCGTAGAGCGTACCGAGATTCATCGTGGCGACTGGATCGTTGATGAGTCCGTCACGCACCGCACGGATAGACTCAGCGTCATGGTCACGCTGCTACCAGACGTTAAGCCGCTGAAGCACTGGAGCAGCGTGCACATACATGCCGGTGCAGCGCATACACTGGCTCGTATTGCACTGCTTGAAGGTGATCAACTGACACCAGGATCAGCCATGCTCGGTGAACTGGCGCTCGATAGTCCGCTGCACCTGTGTCATGGTGATCGCATCGTTCTGCGTAATGCATCAGCACGTCAGACTATCGGCGGCTGCGTTGTGTTGGATGGTTTCCCTCCGCTACGAGGCAAGCGCTCGCCCGAGCGACTGTCACTACTGCACTCGCAACAAGACAGCGACGATGGACATGCTCTCAAAGCGCTGCTGAGCATGGAAACGCGCGGTATCAGTCTGTCTGCGTTTGCTGCGAACCGCAATATCAAGTCTGACCATCTGCCCGCGCTGCTAGCCCAACTTGATGCGGTACAGGTGACTACCGGTGCGGGGCTGTATGCCTGTCTGCCATCACACTGGCAGGCAATACAGAAAAAAATCGTCGATGAAACAGCGCAGTTTCATCAGCGTGAACCCGACAATGCTGGTGTAGAGCGCGAGCGCCTGCGCCGCAAGACTTTCCCGACGCTGGCACCCGAAGCCTTTGCCGCAGCCTTGCAGGGTCTGCTCGACGCTCGCACCATCGTTCCTGCGCAGGGCCGCTTCGTCGCGCTGCCGACGCACAAGGTCGAGTTCAGCACATCGGAACGTGTGGTGTGGGATCAGGTGCTGCCGAAACTAAGCGAAGCTCCCTACCAGCCGCCACGCGTTCGGCCGCTTGCGCAGGAACTGGGTATCGATGAACCTGAGATGCGACGCCTGCTGGGCAAGTCCGCGCGACTCGGTTACACCTATCGCGTCGCCCATGATCATTATTTTCTTGCGGCGGCGGTGAAAGAGCTTGCCGGTCATGTCGCAACCTTATGCGATGAACAGGGATTGGCAAAGGCCGCACCTTTCCGTGACCGTATCGATACCGGTCGCAAGCTGGCGATACAGATCCTGGAGTTCTTCGATACGATCGGCTACACACGGCGGATTAAGGAACATCACTTGATCAGGCAGCCGCAGATGTGGTCATGAGATCAAACGTATAATGATGCTTCGCACTAACATGCATGGAAGAGCTTCGCTTCCCGGTGGATCGGCAGGACTTCAAATCCTGATGAGGTTGCCAGCAATCTTGGGTGGGTTCGACTCCCACGCTCTTCCGCCAGACACCCTGCCCTGATGACCTCCGCTTTCGCACCCGACGGTTTTTATCCTTTCGAAGGATCGTCCACGATCAGCCTGGAACTTATCCCGCTGTCGGTCCGGCACAAACTGGATTGCTCAGAGGTGAAGCTGCACTTAACGCAGTGGCAGGCGTTAAGTATTGACGAACGCGCGCTGCTGGTTCAAC
>CAZXRS010000142.1:0-5714 GCA_964642635.1 uncultured Bifidobacterium sp.
GACGCAGAACATCGTGTGGGTCACGCCTGAGGGTGGTGGTGGTCCGAATTACCCGAATATGTGATGTGAGACATGCCTCCTGTCTCTCTCACTGAAGCGCTACTCTACTGGCTACGACTCGGCTTCATCAGCTTCGGCGGTCCCAGTGGCCAGATCGCGCTGATGCACTACGAACTGGTCGAGAAAAAACGCTGGATCTCCGAGCAGCGGTTTCTGCATGCGCTGAACTATTGCATGCTGCTGCCCGGCCCCGAGGCCATGCAACTAGCCACCTATATCGGCTGGCTCATGCATCGCACCGCAGGTGGTCTTATCGCAGGCTGCCTGTTCGTGCTGCCGTCGCTGCTGATCCTGATTGTGCTGTCGTGGCTGTATCTCGCCTTCGGTGATTTACCCGTTGTCGCTGGCGTGCTGTACGGGATCAAACCCGCGGTTGTCGCCATTGTGCTTGCGGCGGCATGGCGCATCGGCAGTCGCAGTCTGAAGAATCGATGGCTGGTCGCCATCGCGGTACTGTCGTTTGAATTGATTACCTTCATCGAGCTGCCCTTTCCTGCAGTGATCGGTATCGCCGCGCTGCTCGGTGCTGCAGGCGGACGCTTCATACCGCAATACTTCCGACCCGGCGGCGGCCATGCGGGCAGTGACCAACACTTCGGCCCGGCAATCATCGACGATCACACACCGCCGCCCGCGCATGCAGCATTCAACTGGAGCGGGCTGCTACGTACTGCCGCCATCGGCATCGGTATAGGTGCTGCCGTGCTGGCGCTACTCAACCTCGCGCTAGGCTGGAGCCATCCGCTGGTACAGATGGGCTGGTTCTTTAGCAAGGCTGCGATGCTGACATTCGGCGGAGCCTATGCGGTACTTCCCTATGTCTATCAGGGCGCCGTCGATCAGTTCGGCTGGCTGACTGCGCCGCAAATGATCGACGGTCTCGCGCTCGGCGAAACCACGCCCGGACCCTTGATCATCATCGTCGCGTTCGTCGGCTTCGTCGGCGGCTGGACCAAGGAAGTGTTTGGACCGCTTACGCTGTTCTGGTCGGGCTGTGGCGGTGCACTGGTCGCCGCATTTTTCACCTTCTTGCCCAGCTTCGTGTTCATCTTCGCCGGCGGCCCGCTGGTCGAGGCGTCTCGCGGCAATCTGAAGCTGACCGCGCCGCTGACAGCCATCACCGCCGCCGTGGTCGGCGTGATCGTTAGCCTGGCGGCGTTCTTCGCGATCCATGTGTTCCATCTTGAACTGACGCCTGCGCGCTGGGACTGGATCGCGATCGTCATGGCCGCTACGGCTTTGCTGGCGCTGGTTCGCTTCAAAGTCAGTACGATCCGCCTGATCATTGCCTGTGCGGTAACAGGCCTCGTGGTATCTTACCTGCCCATCCGCCCGGCATTTTGAGGGCCTAAGACACGAATTACCGGCATGGCAACGCCGCCATCCGGCCGAGACAATGACAGAACGCATCATTCCCGTCGCCGACCTGCGCTACTTGCAAGCGGTGCCGCATATCCCACAACCGCTGATACCCGCCACCGGCCTGTTATCCGACAAGCTCGGACGTCCGCTGCGCGACTTGCGCATTTCCGTCACGGACCGCTGCAATTTCCGCTGCGTGTACTGCATGCCGAAGGAAGTCTTTGACAAGGATTACCAATTCCTGCCGCACGGGCTGCTGCTATCGTTCGAAGAAATCACGCGCGTGGCGAAAATCTTCATTGCGCATGGCGTCGAAAAAATTCGCCTAACCGGCGGCGAACCGCTGCTGCGCAAGCACATCGAGAAACTGATCGAGATGCTGGCTTCTCTCTCCACGCTCGATGGCAAGCCGCTCGATCTGACCATGACCACTAATGGATCACTGCTCACCAAGAAAGCGCAGTCATTGAAAGACGCCGGACTGAAACGCGTGACCGTATCGCTCGATTCGCTTGATGATGCGACGTTCAAAAAAATGAACGACGTCGACTTCCCCGTATCCGACGTGCTCAACGGTATTGAAGCCGCGCACAAGGTGGGTCTGGGTTCGGTCAAGGTGAACATGGTGGTCAAGGGCGGCGTGAATGATCAGGAGATCGTGCCGATGGCACGCTACTTCAAAGGCAGCCCGGCGATCCTGCGTTTCATCGAGTACATGGACGTCGGCGCCTCGAATGGCTGGAAAATGGATGAGGTCATTCCCTCCGCTGAAGTGGTGCGTAGAATCAGCGAGCAGATGCCGCTGGAAGAAATCGAAGCGAACTACACCGGCGAAACCGCCGAGCGCTGGCGCTACAAAGATGGCAGCGGAGAAATTGGTGTCATCTCCAGCGTCACGCAAGCGTTTTGCAGCGATTGCAATCGCGCGAGACTTTCTACCGAAGGCAAGCTCTTCACCTGTCTGTTCGCGACCGGCGGTCATGACCTGCGTGCGCTACTGCGCGGCGGTCAGAGCGACGAAGAAATCATCGCAGCAATCGCACACCTGTGGGCGCAGCGCGACGATCGCTACTCGGAACTCAGAACACAGCATACCGAAGGGCTTGAAAGACCGGTGCGCAAGGTGGAAATGTCGTACATCGGTGGTTGATCAATGGAAGTCACTGGATCCCGGCCTGCGCCGGGATGACGAGTCAGAGGTCGGCGGCTAGATGATTGTCATCCCAGCGAAAGCTGGGATCCAGTGTCTTTCGACCCCTACCAAAGACATCCGAATTCCCTCATGACTCACTTGCTCAGTCAAATTACCGATACGCTGCAGGATTACGATGCCGACTCGCTGCGCGTCGACCTGGCGCAGCAGGCGATCGCGACATTCATCACCCCGATCACTGACACAGAGACCATCCCCCTCACCCAATCACTGGGTCGCGTACTCGCCACCGACATCATCTCGCCAATGAACGTGCCGGGAACGGATAACTCGGCAATGGATGGCTACGCCTTACTCGGCAGCGACCTCGGCAGCGCCGACATTACCCTGAACATCATTGGCAAAGCCTATGCCGGTCATCCGTATCTGCAAGAAGTGAAATCCGGCGAATGCGTGCGCATCATGACCGGTGCAGTGATTCCCAAAGGTTGCGACACGGTGATACCGCAAGAGCTTGCCATCGCCGCTAACGATGAATTGGTAACGCTACCTTCCCACAAAGTACAGCGGGGCGCCAATCGACGACTCGCGGGAGAGGACCTGCCCATCGGGTCTTTAGCGCTGCCCAAAGGACGCCTGCTCTCGCCCTCTGATCTTGGATTAATAGCGTCTCTCGGCATTGGCGAGGTTCATGTAATGCGCAAGCTGCGTGTAGCGTTTTTCTCAACCGGAGATGAGCTGCGTTCCATCGGCCAACCTCTTGATGAAGGATGCGTGTACGACAGCAATCGCTACACACTGCGAGCGATGATTGAACGTGCCGGCTTCGAAGCGATCGACCTCGGTGTCGTGCGCGACGACCCTGTTGCACTTGACGTAGCGCTGCGCAATGCCTGCGAAAAAGCTGATGCGGTGATCACTACCGGTGGTGTATCTGCCGGTGATGCGGACTACACAAAAGACATGATGGCGCGCTTGGGCGATGTATTGTTTTGGAAGATCGCCATGCGTCCCGGACGCCCGATGGCCTTTGGTCGATTGCACATTCAAGATAACAGCGCACTCTTCTTCGGCCTGCCCGGCAATCCGGTGGCTGTGATGGCGACGTTCTATTTCTTCGCGCGCGATGCACTGTTCAGGCTTCAAGGCGCAACGGCGCCGATGCTACCGACCGTTCGCGCTATCAGCACCGACACCTTGCGCAAGCGACCCGGACGTACAGAATATCAACGCGGCGTGCTGAGTATCGATAACCACGGCACCGCTCATGTCCACCTTACCGGTGCACAAGGCTCCGGTATCCTCAGCTCCATGTCCGAAGCGAACTGTATGGTGGTACTCGCGCATGATGAGGGCGACATTCAGACAGGCCAGCTCGTCAGCGTTATTCCCTTCAACGGTTTAATCTGAACCGTTTACGGCAGGAACCCTGCTGTACAGTCCGTCACCTAGCAGTCCTGAAACCGCTTGCGAGGACTGCAACCATGATAGACAGCTACGCTCATCCGCCATCAGATCCCGACGTTGCAGCGATTGTGGAGCAACTGAGCGACGGACTGCACAACATCCAGCAGACTCTGGAGCAGTGTCGAGAGCAACTTGAACAGGGCTATACGCTAGGCGAGCTGCGCGGAATCACCGACAAAGGCTACGCAGCGCTGTACAAGATCGCCCACAATTTGTGCGATCAGGGCGATTTCCAGCATGCGCTACCGGTAGCAATGCAATTAACCCTCCATAACCCGACCGATAGCCGCTACGCTTTTATGGCGGGGTCTTGTCTGCAGCGACTTACTCACTTTGAACCGGCGGCTGTGATGTATGCGCTGGCTATCGATGCTAATCCGGATCATGCCGCCGCATCCTATCGTCTGGCGGAATGTCTGATTTCCCTCGGGAAGTCTGATGAGGCTTTACCCTTCCTGAACAAAGCCATTGATCTCTGCTACGGAAATTTCGATAAACGACAACTCATGGACATGGCAAAGAAAAAGATCGACAGCCTGCTTCCATGACCCGGGCTTTGCTTTTAATGATGATTGAAGATTCACAATCTTGAAAAATTCATAACTCATGAGCGTAACAACGAACAATCCCCTGCCTAAAGACCTCCACTATAAAAAGATTCCGAAAATCGCCAATGATCAAAAAGAAGAACCCGCCGACAATCAAGATGTAGAAGACTGCTAGAGCTTAGGCGAGGACGGTATTTTGTCACCGCAATCCGCTTTGTTTCTAATCTAATCTGCCGTCCAAAGAAAGGCCCTCCAGAAATTGGTTTTTCTTCTTTATTTCTCTGGCACGAACAACGCTACGCAACGGAACTTTACGCCGAATTCTCTAACAGATGCATGCGCATGCCAACCATTATCCGGCATCGGAAATTTCGATCAATCAATCTGAGATATAAAAATTATGACATTACGAATTTCACAAGACCGCCCAGGAATCATCCAAGGATCTTTGGATCCCATCATCTACATGCAGCACCCTCAGCAGCTGCTTTCTTCACAAAATACTGACCCCGAAAAAGGGAACTCGGACGATAGCTGGAGTCAAGGCGAAGATAAATTTACATCGATTCAGATGGGTTCCGTAAACAGTAAAAACCGGAGCGATCAGATTCATTCAGGAAATAGATCTCATGCTAACTGGAGCGATGACGAAAGTGACGCTGATTCATCCGATCACAGAGACACTGTCATCTCAGTTCCCGCCGGTATTTCCACGAATAGCTCCGATGATTCGTCAAGCGATTCTGCAGCAATGGACGCTACTAACGCCATGACTTCATCAGTTTCAACCAATCAGACGTCTATCACACAGACTGTAAATCTGACCCAGCGATCTGATATTTCAAGATTTTCTTGTCTTGGAACACTGTTAACGCTCGGGTCAGGTTGTTTGGGATTTGGTATCTATGAATTTCTCGCAAGTGCCGACCTGGCACCGTCAATTAAAATTGACGGTCAAGACTTCAGTCAGGAATTTCACTATTTTTTGGGGGCATGGAGTATGGTATTCGGTCTGGGTGCCACCCTTGCATCAATCCACCCTTGCATCAATCCACTCTGGAGGACTCGCCCGGAGGCTAGCAATTGAATAACAATGGCTTCTGAGACTCCGCATTACTCAGCTA
>CAZXRS010000143.1:0-5709 GCA_964642635.1 uncultured Bifidobacterium sp.
GCCATCCTGCGCACGCTGGGCGCGTCGCCATCATCGATCATGAAGATTTTCATTATTCAGGGTGCGCTGGTGGGTCTGATCGGCACCGCGATTGGTGTTTCGCTCGGTGTGCTGGTTGCGCTGAATATCGATGTGATCGTTCCATTTATTGAGCACCTGTTCGGTGTCCAGTTCCTGCCGCGCGATATTTATCTTATTAGTGCGTTACCTTCCGATTTGCGCTGGCCCGATGTGTCGCGCATTTCGGGTATTGCGGTGCTGCTGGCTTTCCTCGCGACCTTGTATCCGAGCTGGCGCGCTGCCCGCGTCCGTCCGGCGGAGGCACTGCGCTATGAGTGATGCGATGAATATCGTCTTGTCCTGTGAAGGCCTCGGTAAAACTTTTTCCGAGGGGCGTGACAACGCGCTAACCGTGCTGCGTGACGTGAACCTTGCGGTGAGCAAGGGCGAGCGTGTAGCCATCGTTGGCGTGTCTGGCTCGGGCAAGTCCACGCTGCTACATCTGCTGGGCGGACTCGATCTGCCGAGCACGGGCACGGTGCAATTGTTAGGTAAGGACTTCGTGACGCTCTCCGAGTCCGAGCGTGGCGATTTGCGCAATCATTCGCTCGGATTCGTGTATCAGTTTCATCATCTGCTGCCGGAATTTTCCGCGCTCGATAATGTGGCCATGCCGCTGCTGATCCGTCGTATGCCGACGCCCGAGGCGCGGGCGGTGGCGTCGCAGATTCTGGAGCGCGTCGGTCTGTCGGCGCGCTTGTCGCATTTGCCGGGAGAGTTGTCCGGCGGCGAACGCCAGCGTGTCGCGCTGGCGCGTGGATTGGTCACGCAACCGGCCTGCGTGCTGGCGGATGAACCGACCGGCAATCTTGATCGCGGCACTGCGCATCAGGTATTTGATCTGATGCTCGAGTTGTCGCAGACGCTGGGCACAGCCTTCGTGATTGTCACGCATGATCCGGAGCTCGCGCAGCGCTGTGACCGAGTGTTGCATCTGTCCGCGCAGGGGCTGAACTAAGGCCTTGCCGTGCTGATCGACAGTCATTGTCATCTTGATGCCGCCGAGTTCGGCGGCGATGCCTCCGGCATCGCACAGCGTGCGGATGCAGCAGGGGTGCGATGGATTGTGATTCCGGCGGTGGAGGCCGCGAATTTCGATACGGTCACGACGCTCGCAGCGACCCTGCCTAACTGTGTGTACGCGCTAGGCATACATCCTATGTATGTGCCGCAGGCGCGTGAAGCTGATCTGACCTTACTCAGAGAGCGTATCGTCACAGCGAAGCAAGACCCTCGTTTTATCGGCATTGGCGAGATTGGTCTGGATTTCTTCATTCCTGAGCTGACCACCGACGAGCTGCGCGAGAAACAGGAATTTTTCTATGCCGAGCAGCTGAAGATTGCGCGTGACGCTGAATTGCCAGTGATTCTCCACGTTCGTCGCTCTCAGGATGTGCTGCTGAAATACCTTCGCCGCATCAAAGTGTGCGGCGGCATCGCGCATGCATTCAACGGCAGTGAGCAGCAGGCTCAGGCTTTCGTTGATCTTGGTTTCGTACTCGGTATAGGCGGCGCAATGACCTTCACACGCGCCTTGCAGATTCGACGGCTAGCGTCGTCATTGTCGCTCACTGCACTTGTGCTGGAGACGGACGCGCCCGATATTTCCCCCGCATGGCTGCACCCCGGCGTGAATACGCCAGAGCAGCTTCCCCGTATCGCTGCGGTACTGGCCGAGTTGCGCGGTCAGCCACTGGCAGAGATCGCAGCGCAGACGTCGCAGAACGTCGCGCGCGTCTTGCCCCGCCTTGGCAACCTGATGATGGCGTAGTGCGCGCGCTGGCGCTCGGCTGGCTCGCCGGCTGTGTGTGGCTTCAAACGCGAGCGGTGCTGCCGTCGTCGACGTGGTCTCTGCTACTTCTCGCTGTAGGCATCGCCGCGTTCTTCGGCGTGCTGTCTGACAATCTCCGGTATCGAATCATTGCCATGCTGCTGGCCGGCCTCTGCCTCGGTGCTGGCTGGTCATCTGAGCTTGCGCGAACTCGTCTGTCTGAAGCCTTGCCGTCTGCGCTCGAAGGGCGCGACCTGCAAATAGCGGGCGTCGTCGCAAGTCTGCCGGACCGTGTAGCGAACGGGCAGCGATTTTTGTTTGATGTTGAGCAGGCATTGGACCAAGGGCGCCCTGTAACCGTACCCCATCGCATTGCTCTGGGTTGGTACGCGGATGATGGCGAGATGCCACGTGTATTCCCCGGTGAGTGCTGGCAACTCACCGCGCGGCTGAAGCAGCCTCACGGGCAAGCTAATCCATATGGCTTCGATGTTGAAGCCTGGTGGATCACTAACGGCATACGTGCGACAGGCACGGTACGCGCAGCGACTGCGCAAAAAGTTGAAAATTTCGTGTTCAGCCTGCGCGACGCTGTCGGCCGTGCGCGCGTGTGGCTGCGCGACCGGATCAACGCAGCGTTACCGGATGCGCGCTACGCCGGCGTGATCATTGCGTTAGTGATTGGCGATCAGCGCGACATCACGCAGTCAGACTGGGACGTGTTTAATCGCACCGGTATCGGTCATCTGGTGTCGATCTCAGGTCTGCACATCACGATGATTGCCGCCTTATTCTCCGGTCTCGTGCATTGTCTGTGGCGGCATTCATTTTTCATTGGCAGCGGTTTACCGTTACACCTACCGGCGCGCAAGGTGTCGGCAGCGGCGGGGCTGGTGGCTGCGTTGTTCTATGTTGCTCTGGCGGGCTTTGGCATTCCTGCGCAGCGCACATTGCTGATGTTGACGGTGGCAGCCGTCGCGATCTGGAGTCATCGCATCGTTCCGGCCTCGCAGATATTGGCCTGTGCCTTGCTCGTTGTGCTGATGTTCGATCCATGGGCCGTTTGTTGGCCGGGCTTTTGGCTGTCGTTTGGCGCGATTGCCTGCCTGCTGTTTGCATCGTCGGCAGGAGTGGAGCGTAGCGATCACGCATTGACCCGCACCGAGGCGATAAAGCAAGCCTTGCGCGCAGCGGGTCGCACCCAACTTGCCGTCACCGCTGGCTTGCTGCCACTGACTATGCTGCTGTTCGGGCAGTTCTCGCTGATCAGTCCATTAGCGAACGCGCTTGCGATTCCAGTCGTCAGTTTCATCGTCACGCCACTTGCGCTGCTGGGTAGTGTGATGCCCGCGCCGCTGTGTGCCTGGCTGCTTCAGCTGGCCCATGCCACGCTGAGCTTACTGGCGCAGTGGCTCGCGTGGCTATCGTCTCTGCCGTTGGCCGTGTGGCAGGCACCGCGTCCGGAACTCTGGTCCGTCACGCTGGCTGCGGCGGGTACGGTGTGGCTGCTCGCGCCGCACGGTTGGCCCATGCGCTGGGCGGGCGCACTCGCATGGTTACCGATGATGCTCGAGGTCACGGACGCGCCGATGTCCGGCGTGCGTATCACCGCCTTCGACATCGGGCAGGGCAATGCTTTGCTGGTGGAGACAAGAGGTTTTCGACTGCTCTACGACACGGGCCCAGCCTATTCAGCAGAGTCAGACGGCGGCAGTCGCGTGATCGTGCCTTATCTGCGCGCGCGCGGCATCACGCGGCTCGATGCCTTGGTGATCTCACACAGCGACAATGATCATGCCGGTGGGGCGCGCACGCTGATGGAAGCGATCGATATCGGCTGGGTGGCGTCATCTTTGCCGGCATCAAACCGCCTGGTCGATGCGCGCCATGTCGCTTGCGTTGCGGGACAGCGCTGGGCGCGTGATGGTGTTGTATTTGAGTTCCTTCATCCGCTGTCATCGGACAATCCTTCTGCTAAGCCCAATGCGCGCAGTTGCACGCTAAAGATAAGCGTGGGTGAGCAAGCGGCGCTGCTGACCGGTGATATTGAGGCGACGCAGGAGCGAGCGTTGCTAGCGCGTGATCGAGAGCGGCTGCGTGCTGATGTGCTGCTCGCGCCTCATCATGGCAGCGGGACCTCTTCGACGATGGAATTTCTGGACGCAGTGCAGCCGAAATTGGCGGTGTTCCAGGTGGGCTATCGCAACCGCTACCGGCATCCTAAGCCCGAGGTGGTCGAGCGCTACACCGCGCGGGGCATAACCGTGTTGCGTAGCGATCAAAGCGGCGCAATGACGCTGAGCCTGAATGGTGAGCAATTGACCATCACGCAGTCATGCGAAACGCCGAGGTATTGGTCCAGTCAGCGCTGTGACACACAAGCCATGCGAGTTGCGCATGATCGACCGTGAATGTCTGTGGCCGTGGCAGCATCCAGCGCGAATCCTTACGACCCGAGATCATGCGCGCGTCCGTCTACCTCGCTTGCCTACTGGCAGGTTTGCTGAACTCTACCAGCGCACGAGCTGCGCCTGACGAGATCAGAGAGATTGTCACTTCCGGACGTGTCACCAGCACGCTGGATATCGACAATGATTCTTTGCTGCTGAATCGCTCCGATGGTCAGTACACCAGCGGAGTGCGATTCACGAAAAACTATCGCCTCAGGCAGGACCACGGCTGGGTGTCAGCCGGCTGGCGCGTTGGTCAGCAGCTATACACCGCTAAAAACGCACAACTCCCGCCGGAGCTGCTCGGAGCGGTTGACCGTCCTTACGCCGGATGGCTGTATGGTGGACTCTACTATCGCTTGGAGCATGCGGATGGCAGTGAAACGGCCTTTGGCCTTGATGCCGGTTGTCTTGGTCCCTGCGCGCTGGGGCGTCAGACGCAGGAGGCGCTGCACCATCTACTGCGGCAGCCGCAGCCACGAGGCTGGAGTACACAGTTGTCGACCGAGCTGGGGGTGGTGGCACATCTTGGTGGTCGTGGGCCGTACTGGCGATTCGGTGACTCGATCGATCTGAGGCCCGGCATTGCGGCTCGCATCGGCAATATCTTCACCGATCTCAGTGCTGATCTCAGCTTGCGAGTCGGAGAGTTGCAGCCTGTACCGGATGCCTCCACGGTTTACGGTTTCCTGCGTGCCGGCGCGCGTGTGGTTGCCTATGACGCGACGCTGCAGGGCGGCCTGTTCAGGCGCGATGCACAACGCACCGTCGATCCCAAGCGTCTGACCGGCGAGGCTGAAGCCGGTTTGCAATGGCAGGGCGGGCGCTGGGCGGTACGTGTTTCGGTGATCGTTCGCAGCAATGAAATCCGCGGACTCAGCGACAGCGAGGGACGGCAAGACTTCATGCGTGTGGCCATCAGCTACTCGCCGTAATTCGATGCAAGGCTGGCAAGGCGGGCGATCTTGGCCAGTGATGGTCGAACTCTGTCGCTATTTATCGGCGTGTGGGTCCCAGCTTGCGCTGGGACGACGGTGTTTCGAGCGACACTCTCAGTTCGTCATCCCAGCGAAGGCTGGGATCCAGCGTCGTTAGTGGCGTATCGACAGCACTTGCCATCAGGTGCATAGCGCCAGGCAGGGCAGGCGGTTTTTGGCAAAGCGAGCGGGGTTCTTTGAGATATAATTCGAATTTCCCGCTAGTGCCGTCCACGGCACCTCTTATGCAATGACCAAGTTTGTATTTGTCACTGGCGGCGTCGTGTCTTCCCTAGGCAAGGGAATCGCGGCAGCGTCCCTAGCCGCCATCCTCGAGTCGCGCGGCCTCAAAGTCACCCTGCTTAAGCTCGATCCCTACATCAACGTCGATCCCGGAACGATGAGTCCGTTCCAGCATGGCGAGGTATTCGTCACCGATGATGGTGCTGAA
>CAZXRS010000144.1:0-5692 GCA_964642635.1 uncultured Bifidobacterium sp.
GTGGCGACGAGGATGTCCGGGCTCGCTGCAGATACCCGCGTTATGACCACCGGACGTCAGCAGAAAGGTCATATCGGCACCAATAGCCAGATTCAGTTTGTATACCGAGCGCCATGGCGCGACATGATCCGACTCGGTCGCCACCACGTAACTCGGCACGCGAATATCACCCAGCGCCAGCGGACGACCATTCACCTGATAACGGCCAGCGAACAAATCATTGTTCAGAAACAATTGGCGTAAATAATCGCTCTGCATACGGTAAGGCATGCGGGTAGCATCCGCGTTCCATGCCATCAGGTCCGTCATTGTCTCGCGCTGACCTAGCAAATAATTATTCAGAATGCGTGACCAGATCAGATCGCGCGAGCGCAGCAGTTGAAACGCACCAGCCATCTGACGGTTATCGAGATAGCCCTGACTCCACATCACGTCTTCCAGATAGTCGAGCTGGCTGTCGTCGATAAATAATCTGAGCTCGCCAGCCTCGGTGAAATCAGTTTGTGCGGCCAGTAAGGTCATCGACGCGAGATCATCGCGATGTTGCTGCGCCAGCCACGCAGCAAGAATCGCCAGCAAAGTGCCGCCCAGACAGTACCCCACTGCCTGTACGCGCTCACCTTGCTCGCGCAGCCTGACCTGATCCAATGCTTCGAGCGTACCGCGGCGCAAATAATCTTCCATGCCGAGATCGCGATCTTCCGCATCGGGATTTCTCCAGGAAATCATATAGACCGTATGACCACGCGACACCAGATAATTCACCAGCGAATTATGTGGCGACAAATCGAGGATGTAGTACTTCATGATCCATGCAGGGATGAATAGTACCGGCTGCCTAAACACCTGCGCTGTCTGTGGCGCGTACTGGATCAGCTCCATCAGATGATTGCGAAACACCACTCGCCCCGGCGTCATCGCGACTTCACGCCCGGGACGAAAGGCGTCCACATCGGGTGGTGGATGACCGCCCATCGTGCGCTCCCAATCTTCCACAAGGTATTGGAATCCACGCATCAGGTTCTGACCGCCTTCGCGCACAGTGACATCAAGCACTTCAGGATTCGTAGCGACGAAATTCACCGGTGACACGATGTCTAACCATTGACGCGAAGCGAAGGAAGCAACCTGCTGGTGATGCATGGACATGCCACCAATACCTGTCGTCGCGTTATGCCACCACTGCTGCTGCAGTAAAAAGTTCTGATAAATGAAGCAGAATGGCCAGCTCTGCCATTGCGACGCCCGAAAACGCTGGTCTTGTAGCAATGGCTCAATACAAGGCCCACATTCGCCACCGCCCAATGAACGCGCCGCGTACAAGCCTAGCCGTATCGCTTTACGCAAGGCCTTCTCAGTCAGCAATTGCTGCTTACCAGGCGACGCTGAAAGATGTACCAGCCAGTCAACCCATGCCAGTATCAGACTACCCGGCGAAATAAAACCGGTAAATCGACCCATGAACGCGTGGAACATGCGGTCTGCCGGTGTCGGCAAGTCAATCTCATCGACCTGAAATCCCGCTTTCTCGATGTGGGCTGTATCTGTGAGATGGGGTAGCGGCGCGGGCAGTTTTGCCGCCGGGGTCAGCGCAGGGAGATTCATCGCAAAAAATCACTTTGACCGCATTGGCGTTAGCAAGTGTCTCTCAATGCCTACCGCGGAGACGATGAATCCATGCAAGACATGGACGCAAAAGCTTCAACAAAGTGCTATCGCGACCATGATTTTCCTTCAGCAGCCAGCGACGTAGGCCATAACGAAGACTCATCCAGCACATACGCGTGACGGTCACCGGCGACAACACCATCTGCAAGGGCGACCGGTAGATCGTGAGCCGGACCAAAATGCGCGGATGACCGAGCAACTGTGTCTTGTATTGATACCGCCCCCATAACAAATGGCATTCACGCGCACCGGCACGAATGCAATCGCATACCGACCAGAAGCACACCAGCATACCAAGCCGGTAGGTTTCAAAAGCTGGGTCAGCTGCTGATAACAACATCACATAGTTATCACCGACCCGGCACGCGAGTGAACCGCCTACGATTCTTCCGTCGATACGCGCCAACCCTATCAGTCCGGTGTCGAGCGCTAGCTTGATCATACGCACCGCATCTCTGCGCGACAGTTCTGCGCGCTTGCCTCGCAAGGCCATACTGGTCAACTTGAATTCCCGCAAACATCTCACAAAGTATCGCAATTGATCGCCACGCATATCTGCACCTTGTCGCACCTCCCACTGCAGATTTGGATGGTCACGTCGCAGCCGATTGGCATAGCCACGTATCGTCTTGCGCGTAGATTTCCCAAGTGCGGCCTCGTAGTCATCTACGCGATCGGGCAAGGCGATCACATAATTTTCCGAAAACGGGTACCGCTGTAGCATCAGACCCGACAGCGACTTAGGCAGTGATATCGCGTTGAAGCACACGGCCTCGGCAAAGGAGAAGCGCGAGAATACGGCGCGACAGAATTCGGCGGCAACTTCCTGCTCCAGGTCGATCATTTCGGTCAACACCATTGCCTGCAGCCCGCGCACATGAAACAGCAGCACGCCAATGATTTCGCCGCAACGATAGCCTATCCAGGTGTGCGGCATCGGTTGCATGACGTCGCACAGCACGAGATGTCGCAGCGATGCGTACAGGCTTCCATGTAGCCGATCGAGCGCAGCCGCTGCAAAATCAGGTACGGCGTACTCGTAAATTTCACTGACGATACCGGTCAGTGCATCAGTCGCCGGCGCGTCATCAATGCCGGGGGAAGCTGCCAGCGAATGTGGCAGCGAGGTGTCGGTCAAATGTGCCATGACTCTCCCTGATCAAGCGTAGAGCCATTGTCGGCGCGACCATCATGAAGCTGCTTGAGGGCCGCCAAGCAGCGCGAGAGTGCGCCTGTCGTCAGTCAAGCAGCGTCGCGCGGCAGCGGGGCATCATCATTCGCACGATACAAACTGATCGACAGGGGAGAGTCCAGCGGGGATCGCCCGGTGTCCAAACCGGTCGGCGTGGTTCGAATCCATGCTCCCCTGCCCGCTACTGCGGTCGCAGCGATCAGGCGATTTCAGCGATCATCTCGATCTCGACACAACTGCCCAGCGGCAGCTGTGCCACGCCAAAGGCGGAGCGCGCATGCTTGCCTGCATCGCCGAAAATCTCACCGATCAGTTCAGAACAGCCATTGGTCACCAGATGATGCTCAGTGAAATCAGGCGTCGAGTTGACCAGGCTGACCAACTTCACAATACGCTTCACACGATCGAGATTCCCGCCGCAGGCCGCATTCAGCGTCGCGATCAGGTCGATGGCCACAGCGCGGGCAGCGTCCCTGCCCTGTTCGGTCGTCATGTCGCGACCCAGCTGGCCGACCCAGGGCTTGCCATCCTTTTTAGCGATGTGACCAGATACATACAAGGTGTTGCCGCTCTGGACGAACATGACATACGCGGCGGCCGGGGTGGCGACCGGAGGTAGCGAGATATTCAGCGACTGCAGTTTCTGTTGAATGGACATAAAAACTCCGGAATATTCAGGATCTAGACGCGCCGGCGATTTTACCGTGTCAGCTCTTGAAATCTGCGGAAACGGCCCCATTTCGCTAAAAATTTCCATTTTTTTCACGACCTTACCTTCAACGAGTGCCAAATGACCGTCGCAGACAAACAAACCCTGGGCTTCCAGGCTGAAGTCAAACAGCTACTGCAGCTGATGATTCATTCGCTGTACTCCAACAAAGAGATCTTCATGCGCGAGCTGATCTCGAACGCCTCCGATGCCTCCGACAAACTGCGCTTCGAAGCTATCCATCATGCTGCGCTTTTCGAAAACGACAGCGATCTGGCGATCACCATCGATGTTGATAAGACCGCCCGCACCATCAGCATCAGCGACAACGGCATCGGCTTATCGCAACAGGAAGCCATCGATCATCTGGGCACGATTGCCAAATCTGGCACCAAGGAATTCTTCTCGAAACTGTCCGGCGACCAGCAAAAAGACGCGGCCCTGATCGGCCAGTTCGGCGTCGGCTTCTATTCCGGTTTCATCGTCGCTGATCGCATCACCGTCGAATCGCGACGCGCCGGATTACCGGCATCCGAGGGCGTGCGCTGGGAATCGGCTGGTGAAGGTGATTTCACTATCGAGACCATCGATAAGCCGCAACGCGGAACGACCATCATTCTGCATCTACGCGAGGGTGAAGACGAATTTCTTTCCCCGTATCAGCTGCGCTCCATCGTTCGCAAGTACTCGGACCATATCTCGCTGCCGATCAAGATGCGTAAAGAGGAATGGGACGAAGAGAAAAAAGAGATGGTAGTCCGCGACGAGCTCGAAACCATCAACCAGGCTAGCGCACTGTGGGCAAGAAGCAAGTCGGATATCACTGACGAGCAGTACACAGAGTTTTACAAGCATGTATCGCATGACTTCGCGGATCCGCTGATCTGGACCCTCAATCGTGTCGAGGGCCGCAGTGAATACACGCAGCTGCTGTATATCCCTGCCCGCGCACCGTTCGACCTGTGGGATCGCAACCAGCGCGGTGGTATCAAGCTGTATGTAAAACGCGTGTTCATCATGGACGACGCCGAGCAATTGATGCCGGTATATCTGCGATTCGTGAAGGGCGTTATAGACTCGAACGACCTGCCGCTCAATGTATCGCGTGAAATTTTGCAGGAGTCGCGCGATGTGAAAGTCATCCGCGAAGGATCAACTAAGCGCGTGCTTGGCATGCTTGAGGAACTGGCGAATGCTGATGCGCAGGAAAAGAAGGACAAATACGCCAGCTTCTGGAGTGAGTTCGGACAGGTACTCAAAGAAGGTATAGGCGAAGATTCGACCAACAAGGACCGTATCGCTAAATTGCTGCGCTTCGCTAGCACCCACAGCGACACTGATGCACAGACGACATCGTTCACTGAGTACGCATCGCGAATGAAGGACGGCCAGGACAAGATCTATTACGTGACCGCCGACAGCTGGACCGCCGCGAAGAACAGCCCGCATCTGGAAATCTTCCGCAAGAAAGGGGTTGAGGTCTTACTACTGACGGATAGAGTCGATGAATGGATGCTGTCGTTCCTGACTGAATTCGAGGGCAAGCAACTGGTGTCCGTTGCAAAAGGTGACCTCGACCTTGGCAAGCTAGAAGACGACGTCGAGAAAAAGCAGAAAGAAGAAACTCAGGCCGAGTACAAGGAACTGATCGAAAAGATGAAGAAGGCGTTGGAAGCGAAAGCAGCCGACGTACGCGTAACCTTCCGACTGACGGATTCTCCGGCCTGTCTGGTGGCCGGTGAGCATGAGATGTCAGCCAATCTTCTACGTATGCTGAAGGCAGCCGGTCAGAAAGCGCCAGACAGCAAGCCCATACTCGAGATCAATCCTAACCATCCGCTGGTACAGCGACTGAAGTACGAGGAAGCGAAGTTTGAGGACTGGAGCAGTATCCTGTTTGATCAAGCGATGCTGGCCGAAGGCGGACAGCTGGCGGACCCGGCAGGATTCGTGAAGAAGCTTAACGACATGTTGTTGGGTATGGCACTCAAATAAGATCGCGAGTGAGGATGGCGGGCCTATTCAAACCTGCCATCCACTCAATCTACCGACCTCCTGTCACATCCAGCAAAGTCCCGGTCACATAAGACGCCTGCGCAGAAGCTAGCCAGACAATGGCCTCG
>CAZXRS010000145.1:0-5665 GCA_964642635.1 uncultured Bifidobacterium sp.
GGAGGGGAAGACCTCCAAGGCGCCGCTCACAGAGTCGTTTGGACAGTGGGAGAACCGGAAGATCGTGGTTGTTTCCCTGGGTGGTCTCACCGCGGGTCAGGCGGTCGTCTGGTACACCGGTCAGTTTTACGCGCTGTTCTTCCTGACGCAGACGCTGAAGGTAGATGGTCCGACCGCAAACATCCTGATCGCTGCGTCGCTGCTGATTGCCACGCCGTTCTTCATCGTGTTTGGCTCGCTGTCGGACAAGATCGGTCGCAAGAACATCATCATGGCTGGCTGCCTGCTCGCAGCGCTGACCTATTTCCCGATCTTCAAGGCGCTGACTCACTACGCTAACCCGGCACTGGAAGCTGCGCAAAACAACTCTCCGGTGGTCGTTGTGGCTGATCCGGCTGAGTGCCAATTCCAGTTCAACCCAACCGGCACCAAGAAGTTCACATCGTCTTGCGATATCGCGAAAGCGAAGCTGGCCGCTGCTTCGGTGAACTACAAGAACGAAGCCGCGCCTGCGGGCACCATCGCCGTGATCAAAGTCGGTGACAAGAGCCTGGAGTCGTACAGCGCCGCTGGCATGTCGAAGGAAGACGCCACAGCCAAGGACAAGGAATTCAGCGAGCAGCTGAAGGCCCTGACCGGCGAAGCAGGCTATCCGGCTAAGGCCGACCCGGCTGGCGTGAATAAGCCGATGGTTCTGCTGCTGCTGTTCGTACTGGTTCTGTACGTGACGATGGTCTACGGCCCGATCGCGGCGATGCTGGTTGAGATGTTCCCGACCCGTATCCGCTATACGTCGATGTCACTGCCGTACCACATCGGTAACGGCTGGTTCGGCGGCCTGCTGCCTACCACCGCGTTCGCGCTGGTCGCGTTCAAAGGCGACATCTACTACGGTCTGTGGTATCCGATCGTGATCGCATTAGTTACCTTTGTTATCGGCATGCTGTTCGTGCGCGAGACGAAAGATAACGACATTCACGCTGACTAATCTCCAGCGCTGTCACTGAAAACCGCCGGTTCGCCGGCGGTTTTTTTTTGCGCCGGCATCCTTTCGATGTATCAAGGATTGATGCAAAAGCTAGTGCAAATGCCGCAGCTTCGTTGTTTTCTAATGACACATTTTGTCTGACAGACGCTTTTCGGCCCCCTGATCCATTCACTGGCCAGCCAAGCCCTCTACCGTTCGGGAACCATTTAATTTAGAGTCTCGCCAATCCGTTGTTATCAATTAATTAATGCATGCGCGCTTAGGCGTGTGCGGAACCCACCGGATTGGAGCCGACATGGACATAGAATGGCTTGAAGATTTTCTTGTGCTGTCCGATCTGTCGAGTTTCACGCGCGCCGCTCAGGCACGGAACGTCACTCAGTCCGCGTTCAGTCGCCGCATACGTTCACTCGAAGACTGGATCGGCATTTCCCTTATTGACCGCGATACCGTCCCGCCTCGTCTCACCATGGCTGGACACTTGTTCCGTGACTCGGCGCGCGAGATGGTTCGTCAACTGCATGACACCCGCATCGCGCTAGGTCATCGCAGTAAAGTGTTCTCAGGTATCAAACTGTTCGTCGCCCACTCGTTGGTAAAGTGCACGCTGCCGACCTGGATGCAGCGAATCAACGAGCAAATTAGCGGACTGAAATTCGATCTCTGCGCCGGAGAAACTTACGAAGGCATGGTCAGCTTGTCTAGCGGGCGTTGCGACTTACTGATGGCCTATCACAGCCCTATGGTGCCGATGTCCATTGACGAGCGCGCCTGCCCACATGTGACACTCGGATCAGATAAACTCGTTCCGGTCAGTAAGCCCGACGAATTCGGCTCGCCTTTGTATCGTCTGCACGAGGCCCGACTACGGCAGCTGCCGTTACTTTCCTATCCCCCGGAAACGTTTTTCGGCCGAATTTGCAATGGCCTGATCCGCTTCAGACCGAGTGAGCCGAACTTCAACGTTGTTGTGCAGAGCGCGCATTACCGGATTTTGCATTCACTGGCACTCGATGGTGTCGGCATCGCATGGTTACCTGAGCGATGCGTCAAAGAAGATATCGCCGCTGGCAGGCTAGAAATATGCGGCGAAGACGAATGGCACACCAGCATTGAAATCCGGCTGTATGCGTCGCACGAAAGATCGCGCTTGCTACATGCAAATCTCTGGGAAAACATTCGCGACATGCAGCGCCAGCCTCTCGCCGTCGAATAAGCGATCATCTCGTTAGGTAAATCCCACTCTTCAAGCAAGGGAGTACGATGAAAATCTTCCTGAAAATTTTGGGAAACCGTCTGTTCCAACACATCGCAAAAGAAGTCGCGGCACTGGATTCAGCCTTTCCGCGAAGACTTAGCCATACAAAGCTGCTCAGCTGGCATCTCGAAAAGCTGGAGACACCGATGCGTAGCGACTACCTGTACCAGACGGTGCAGCAGGTCTCGGTCATTCTGATCGAAGTGCAGAGCCGATCAGACATCGACGTCCTGTGGGATGTCGCCAGACATGAATATCGCGGCTCAAACGGCATTCAATATTCCGACGCAGGGATAGCGCCAGTGATTCTCGTGTTCAACGAGCCGCCCGAATCGTTCGGCATTCTCGATATGCCAATGATGGTTGATGACTGGGTATGTGGCCTTGATGCGATGCATGAACTATCGCGACGCGTGATTGCCAGTCTGCGGAGACAGGAAGGCCTGCAGGAAGAACTCGGCGTTGGTCAGCTCACGCTAAACCTAGAGACACGACGGCTAGCGTTCGGCGGCGATTCAGTTCAACTGTCACCGGCGGAGGCGCCGCTCGCTGAATTGTTCATGTCGCATATCGGCAGTGTGATTCCTATCGAGGAGATCCTGCTGATGTTCAATCTGACGGGTCGTTCCACGACAGGTAGCAATATACGTGTCACGATATTTCAATTGCGCTTCAAAATCGAGCTTCTCACGCACCATCATTTCACGCTGGCCTGCGCCTACGGTGAGGGCTATGCCCTTCGTCCCGGAAAAGGTGGCGAACCAACCTCTTATCGACCGCTGATGGCGCAACAGAATCGCGCTCCCTACCACGCATGACGATCCGCCACTCGGCGGCATCGATGCTATGCAGCACGTGCAGATCTAAGCTACGTGTTCTAAAATTTAGATAGTTGGAGGGAATATAAACCGCATCCATTCCAAGCGAAGAATGGCTGATACTTCATGTCCGGAGAATCAGCTGGTCGATATCGCCATCTTCCGCTCCCAGCGAATGACGAAACAATTCGAAATAGTTGCTTGAAAATTATGATTGAACTGCGCAAAAGCGAAGATCGAGGTATCGCCAACTTCGGCTGGCTGTACTCCCGCCACACATTTTCATTCGGTCACTACTATGATCCGCGTCACACCGGCTACGGCCCGCTGTTAGTAATCAATGACGATCAGGTTCAGCCCGGTCGCGGCTTCGACACCCACGGCCACCGCGATATGGAAATCATTTCCTATGTGCTTGAGGGCGAACTGGCGCACAAAGACAGTATGGGCAACCTGTCTGTACTCAGACCGGGTGACGTGCAGCGCATGAGCGCTGGCACGGGTGTGATGCACAGCGAGTTCAATCATTCGGCTACGCAAGCCGTACATTTTCTGCAGATCTGGATTGAACCATCATCCAAGGGCATCACACCGGGCTACGAGGAAAAGCATTTCGATGACGCATCCAAACGCAATTGTCTACGGCTCATTGCGTCACCTGACGGCAATGAGAATTCGGTACGTATTCATCAGGACGCACGGGTTTACGCAAGCTTGATGGATGGCGCAGCTCGGATCGTGCACCGGCTCTCTTCAGACCGGCGCGCGTATGTGCATGTGGTGCGCGGTGCCGTCAGTGTGAATGGCATCCCATTGCTTGGAGGCGACGCCGCCAAGGTTGAACATGAGCCTACGGTCATGTTCGCCGACGGCAAGGCAGCTGAGGTGCTCCTGTTCGACCTTCCCGCCGCCTGATGGCATAATGCGTTCCAACCTCCGGAGTGCGGCGGCCGCGAGCAATCGCGACGCCGCATTTGCATTTGAACGCCGGCTCGACAGAAACTCCGTATGCAGCAAAGCCCTACATCCCCTGTCCACCCTCGCCTGAACTATCAGGCGAGTTGTGCCTTGCCTACCCCATGGGCAAGTTTCCGTCTGCACGTCTTCCTGGAAGCAGACTCGGGCAAGGAGCATCTCGCGATGACCTTGGGCGATATCGGCAATGGCGAGCCGGTGCTGGCTCGCTTGCACTCGGAATGCCTGACCGGCGACACACTCTTCAGTCAGCGCTGCGACTGCGGCGCGCAGCTAGAAAATGCGCTCAAGCGAATCGCCGATGAGGGTCGCGGCATACTGCTATACCTGCGTCAAGAGGGCCGCGGTATTGGTCTCATCAATAAAATCCGTGCCTATGGATTACAGGAACAAGGCGCGGATACAGTCGAAGCCAATCATCAGCTAGGCTTTGCAGATGATCTTCGCAACTACGACATCTGCGCGCCAATGCTGCACCACTTTGGTATTCGCTCATTGAAGCTCATGACGAATAATCCTCGCAAGCTGGACGCGCTAACGAAGCTCGATATCGATATCGAGCGTATCGAGCATCTAGCAACCAGCACCCTACACAACACCCGCTACCTGCAAACCAAGGCGAGAAAGCTCGGTCATCTACTGCCGACCGCTTCCGCTGACCGGGAATCCGACGAGAGCTAAGCGCTTTGCGTGCCGACTTGCGCCGCCGGCGTGGGAGAGGCTAGGTTGGGTTCGATCATCAAATCCCTTGAGTATTATCAAATAACTATTGGCAAGTCGCCGTATGCTTTGTCTCAGGGGCGTGCTGCGGCCTCCTCTAACTTGCCTAAATCCCCGTTTAGGTTCTGCTCTCCCTCCGGGAGAGCTTTTTTTTGCCTTGGTGAAAAATTTCTACGCGCGAACCACCCAAACTCCTTCGATGCAGGAAATAATGATGGCAGTGCTCCGATCACCGGCACCTTGAGTCTTTTGCAGTGGCTCGGCGTGGGTCGGCACACAATAAATTCAAAACAACCGAGGAGACCATCATGGCATTTACCAAGCAAGCATTCCTGATCCCGGCGCTGCTGGCTACGGCGCTGAGTCTCAGCACGGCCGTCACATCAGCCGCTGCCGCCACTGGCGAAGAATTGTTCAAGCAGAACTGTGCGGCCTGCCACGCGCTACAGAAAGATGCCCCGATGGGCATGGGTCCCAATCTCGCTGGCATCGTTGGACGCAAGGCAGGTGCGGTGCAAGGCTTCCCTCATTCAGAGGAATTCCACAAGGCATTGGGCGGCAAAGCCTGGACGCCAGAACTCCTCGATAAGTGGCTCGAGAATCCGCAGCAAGTGGCAAAGGGTACCTACATGATGTATCAGCAGTCGGATCCGGCTATTCGCAGCGCAATCATTAATTACCTCAAGACCATCAAGTAACTCATTGATTTATATAAGATACTGATCTTGTATTGTCTAATTTACTTAAATAGTTGACCGTAACCTATTGATTCATATGAGGTAATGGCCATGCGGCCATTACCTCATCTTCCCGCCCCACCTTGAATCGGGATCCGGCCAAGACTCGGCTTGCGCCCGTTTCGTCATCTACAAGGATCTTCATGAGCTCCCCGCTGCTGTTCACGCC
>CAZXRS010000146.1:0-5649 GCA_964642635.1 uncultured Bifidobacterium sp.
GCAGTGACCGTCTGGTGGTGACCGGTGTGCCGTCGCTGCATGGCGCATCGCACAGCGTGATTGCAGACCGCATCGAGACTGGCACTTTCATGTGCGCAGTCGCGGCCGCAGGAGGTGACGTGGTGCTCAAGCATACGCGCGCGAATCTGCTCGATGCCGTCGTCGATAAGCTGCGTGATGCGGGTGTGATCCTGACCGCCGGTGATGACTGGATCCGTGTGCAAATGTCCGGCCGTCCCAAGGCGGTGGGCTTCCGCACCACCGAATATCCAGGCTTCCCCACCGATATGCAGGCGCAGGTGATGGCGCTTGATTGTGTCGCTGAAGGTACTGCGCGTGTTACCGAAACCATTTTCGAGAACCGCTACATGCATGTGCAGGAATTGAATCGTCTTGGTGCTTCGATCGAGATTGATGGTCACACTGCCATCGTGTACGGCATGCCCAAGCTGGTGGGTGCGCCAGTGATGGCCACCGACCTGCGCGCGTCTGCATCGCTGGTCATTGCCGGACTGGCGGCTGAAGGTGAGACACTGGTCGATCGCATTTATCATCTGGATCGTGGATACGACAAGATGGAAGCGAAACTGTCGGCGGTGGGTGCCGACATCGAGAGAATCAAGTAAAGAACCGAGCAAGCATGAATACAACCCTCACGCTGGCGCTGTCCAAGGGGCGCATCTTCGACGAGACACTGCCATTGCTTCAGGCAGCTGGCATCGTTGTTACCGAAGACCCGGAGAAGTCGCGCAAGCTGATCCTGCCGACGAGTGATGCGGCGATTCGCGTTGTCATCGTGCGCGCATCCGATGTGCCGACCTATGTGCAGTACGGCGCGGCCGATTTCGGTGTGGCCGGAAAAGATGTACTGCTTGAGCACGGTGGTGAAGGCCTGTACCAGCCGATCGATCTCAATATCGCAAAGTGCCGTATGTCCGTCGCAGTACCCGCTGGTTTTGACTATGCGAGCGCGGTGAAGCAGGGCGCGCGTCTGCGCGTGGCGACCAAGTACGTGAACGTCGCGCGTGAGCATTTCGCTGCCAAGGGGGTGCACGTTGACCTGATCAAGCTGTACGGCTCGATGGAGCTGGGTCCGCTGGTCGGTCTGTCCGATGCGATTGTCGATCTGGTATCTACCGGCAGTACGCTGCGCGCGAACCATCTTGTTGAGGTCGAGCACATCATGGAGATTTCGTCGCGCCTCGTTGTGAACCGCGCAGCACTCAAAACCAAGCGCGAAAAATTGCAGCCCATCATTGATGCCTTCGACAAGGCATCTCGTCGTGAAAAATAAGTGTATGTCTGTTCAGATCCGCCAGCTCGATACCACCGATCCCGATTTCAACGCGAGGTTGATGCAGGTGCTCGCGTTCGAAGCCTCAGAAGACGAGGCAATTGATCGTGCAGCAGCCACCATACTGGCCGACGTGAAGACGCGGGGCGATGCCGCGGTGCTCGAGTACACGAACAAATTCGATCGTCTGAATGCAGCCAGTGTCACCGCACTCGAGATTCCACAGGCTGAATTGAAGGCAGCGCTGGACAGCTTGCCTGACCCGCGTCGTCAAGCCTTGCAGGAAGCTGCGCACCGCGTGCGCGAATATCACAAGCGCCAGAAAAAAGAATGTGGCTCGGACGGTTTCGAGTTCACTGAGGCCGACGGCACCGTGCTCGGACAAAAGGTCACGCCTCTGGATAGAGTCGGTATTTACGTGCCTGGTGGCAAAGCAGCCTATCCATCTTCGGTACTGATGAATGCGATCCCGGCGAAAGTGGCTGGCGTGCAGCAAGTGATTATGGTGGTCCCAACGCCCGACGGGGTGAAGAACCCACTGGTGCTGGCTGCAGCGCATATCGCCGGAGTCGACCGTGTGTTCACGATTGGCGGTGCGCAGGCCGTCGGCGCGCTCGCGCATGGCACCGCGACGATTCCGCAGGTCGACAAGATCGTGGGTCCCGGCAATGCGTATGTGGCCGCGGCCAAGCGCCGTGTATTCGGCATCGTCGGCATCGACATGATTGCCGGTCCTTCCGAGATTCTGGTATTAGCCGACGGTAGCACTGACCCGGACTGGATTGCGATGGACCTGTTCTCACAGGCCGAGCATGATGAACTCGCACAATCGATTCTGGTATCGCCCGATGCTGCCTATCTCGACCGGGTGCGCGCCAGCGTAGACAAGTTGATCGAAGCCATGCCGCGCAAGGACGTGATACTCACGTCGCTCACCCATCGCGGTGCGATGGTCAAGGTGCGTGACATGGACGAGGCCTGCGACATCGCGAACCTGATTGCTGCCGAGCACCTCGAGATTTCTGCCGCCGAGCCGAATCAGTGGGCCGACAAGATCCGCCATGCCGGTGCGATGTTCCTCGGCCGTTACTCCTCCGAATCGCTGGGCGATTACTGCGCCGGTCCGAACCATGTGCTGCCAACGTCGCGCACCGCGCGCTTTTCGTCGCCCTTGGGTGTGTACGATTTTCAGAAGCGCTCGTCGATCATTCATGTGAGCGAAGCCGGTGCACAGACGCTGGGCAAAGTCGCCGCTGAACTCGCGTATGGCGAAGGTCTGCAGGCGCATGCGCGCTCTGCCGAACTGCGTCTAAAGTGAGCGCTACATGTCGGTAGCATCCCATATTATCCGCGCCGATGTGCGCGCGCTGTCTGCGTATCACGTACCGGATGCGTCTGGTTTCGTGAAGCTGGACGCGATGGAAAATCCTTACACACTGACGCCCGAGTTGCAGCGTAAATTAGGCGAGCGTCTCGGAGCACTGGCGCTGAACCGCTACCCGGTGCCATCGTATGCCGCGCTGAAGTCTGCCATCTGCGATCACATGGGCGTGCCTGAGGGTTTCGATGTCGTGCTCGGCAATGGCTCTGACGAATTAATCTCCATCGTGTCGGTGGCGTGCGCAAAACCGGGCGCCAAGGTGCTCGCTCCCTTGCCGGGCTTCGTGATGTACGCCATGTCGGCGCAGTTCGCGGGGCTGGAGTTTGTCGGTGTACCGCTGCAGCCCGATCTGTCGCTGGATCTCAACGCCATGCTGGACGCAGTGCGTACGCATCGTCCGGCGATCACTTATCTGGCTTACCCGAACAACCCGACCGGCAATCTGTACGACCTGGATGCCATGCTGGCGATCATTCATGAGGTCGGCGACACGGGTATTGTCATCGTTGACGAGGCCTATCAGCCTTTTGCAGGCGACAGCTTTATGACCCGCCTGCCCCAGCATCCGAACGTGGTCGTGATGCGCACCGTATCCAAGCTCGGGTTGGCTGGCATTCGCCTCGGCTATATGTCAGCGGCCAGTGACTTGCTGGCCGAATTCGACAAGGTGCGCCCGCCTTACAACGTCAACGTGCTGACCGAGGCCACCGCTACCTTCATGCTGGAGCATGCCGATATTCTGGATGCGCAGGCAGAGGCGATTCGCGCCGAGCGCGCCACACTGGCCGCGACGCTGGCTGCGATGCCCGGGGTCGAACCCTTTCCGTCGGCAGCCAATTTCATCCTGCTGCGCATTACCCAGCCGGGTATGACCGGAACGCAGGTCTTCGAGCGCCTGTTGCAGAGGAAGGTGTTGGTGAAAAATGTCGGTAAAATGCATTCTCTGCTGGAAAACTGTCTGCGTGTGACCGTGAGCACGCCTGAGGAAAATGCGGCCTTTATAGCCGCGCTGCAGTCCAGCCTGAATCACTGACCAACCCGACTATGGCCACCGAACGTAAAGCAGAAGTCGTCCGCGATACCAGCGAAACCCAGATCCGCGTTGCTATCAATCTCGACGGCAGCGGCAAGCAGAAGCTGAATACCGGCGTGCCCTTCCTCGACCACATGCTGGATCAGATCGCTCGCCATGGGCTGATCGATCTGGATATCAGCGCAAAGGGCGACCTGCACATTGACGCCCACCACACCGTGGAAGATGTCGGCATCGCGCTTGGGCAGGCGTTCGCCAAGGCGATTGGCGACAAGAAAGGCATTCGTCGCTATGGCCATGCCTATGTGCCTCTGGACGAGGCGCTGTCGCGCGTGGTGGTCGACTTTTCCGGCCGTCCAGGTCTGGAATTTCATGTGCCGTTCACGCGCGCCATGATTGGTCAGTTCGATGTCGATCTGACGCATGAATTCTTCCAGGGCTTCGTCAATCACGCGCAGGTGACGCTACACATCGACAATCTGCGTGGTGACAACGCTCACCATCAGTGCGAAACCGTGTTCAAGGCTTTCGGTCGGGCGCTGCGCATGGCCGCCGAGCTCGACCCGCGCGCTGCGGGCGTCATCCCGTCGACCAAGGGTTCCCTGATCGGCTAAGGTCGGGCGTGCGCCCGGCCGGCCTGACTTCTTCATGAATAAGATCGTCGTCGTTGATTACGGTATGGGTAACCTGCGCTCCGTTGCGCAGGCGCTGATGCATGTGGCTCCCGAAGCTGAGGTCAAAGTGACCGGCAATCCGGATGCGATTCGCGCGGCTGACCGTATCGTGCTGCCCGGCCAGGGCGCCATGCCCGATTGCATGGCCTCGCTGCGCGAATCCGGCCTGCTGGAGGCGCTGCTGGAGGCGGCCCGCAATAAGCCACTGTTCGGCGTCTGCGTGGGTGAGCAAATGATGTTCGACTGGAGCGAGGAGGGCGACGCGCACTGCCTGTCGCTGATGCCGGGCAAGGTGATTCGCTTCCGCCTCGATAGCCAGCGGCAGCCGGATGGCTCTCGCTTCAAGGTGCCGCAGATGGGCTGGAATCGCGTGCAGCAGCGTAGCGCCCACCCAATGTGGGCCGAGGTGCCGGACGACAGCTACTTCTATTTCGTGCACAGCTACTACGCGGTGCCTGACCAAGCCAGGCATGTGATGGGCGAGACCACCTATGGGGTGAGGTTTTGCTGCGCTGCGGGACGGGATAATATTTTTGCCACGCAATTTCACCCCGAAAAAAGCGCGGCCGCAGGTTTGCAGCTTTACAAAAATTTTGTACATTGGAACCCGTGATCTCCCGTTATCGCGCGGCCCCGACTCCCTGAACCCACCTTACCGAATCTACATCCAGTAGCCATGCTGCTCATACCCGCTATCGACCTCAAGGACGGCCATTGCGTTCGTCTCAAGCAAGGTGACATGGACCAGGCCACGGTCTTCTCTGACGATCCCGCCCACATGGCCCGGCACTGGCTGGAGCAAGGCGCGAGGCGACTGCATCTGGTGGACCTCAATGGCGCGTTCGCCGGCAAGCCGAAGAACGAGCCAGCGATCAAGTCCATCCTCGCGGCTGTGCGTGAATACGCGGAAGAGCACGGGATTGAGGAGATCCCGGTGCAACTGGGTGGTGGCATCCGCGATCTCGATACCATCGAGCGCTTCCTCGACGATGGCATCTCGTATGTGATCATCGGCACCGCTGCGGTAAAGAACCCGGGATTCCTGCACGATGCGTGCGGCGCGTTTCCGGGACAGATCATCGTTGGGCTCGACGCCAAAGATGGCAAGGTGGCCACCGATGGCTGGAGCAAGCTGTCTGGTCATGAAGTGATCGATCTTGCGAAGAAGTTCGAAGATTACGGTTGCGAAGCCATCGTTTACACCGACATCGTCCCCGACGGCATGATGAAGGGGGTCAATATCGAATCTACCGTAAAGCTTGCGCAG